>JAUXDV010000022.1 GCA_030620735.1 Gammaproteobacteria bacterium | reverse complement strand
GTCGTTTCTGCGTCATTTCAGGAGGTCCCGGCACAGGCAAGACCCATACCGTGGCGGCCATCCTTGCGCTGCTGATTGAACAGTCCGCAGGACGGCCTCTGCGCATTGCCATGGCTGCTCCAACCGGCAAGGCGGCCGCGCGTTTGAGTGAATCGATTCGCAACACCAAGCCGAACATCGCATGCAGTGATGGAATCAGGGCTCTGATTCCAGAGGAGACATCAACCATCCATCGCCTGCTGGGGATACGTCCCGGCAAGGAACTGCCGCGTTTCAATAAAGAGCATCCGTTGCATGTCGACCTGTTGGTGGTGGACGAGGCCTCGATGATCGACTTGCCAATGATGGCGCGCCTGCTGGCGGCGCTTCCCGAACACGCCAGATTGATCCTGCTGGGTGACAAAAACCAGCTTGCATCGGTCGAGGCGGGCAGTATTTTTGCCGATATCTGCGGCAGGGATTCCGCAGCGCACTATACTCCGGAGTTTCATCAGAGATTGCAGCGCGTCAGCGGCGAAAACATTGACAACCAGGAGCCGCGCAACGCCTTTGCAGAGAGCATCGCGCTGCTGCACAAGAGCTATCGTTTCTCGAGAGAGGCGGGTATCGGGCTACTCGCGGCCACAGTCAACCGGGGTGAGAGTCAAAGCGTATTGCAACTGCTTGGCCAGAGACTGGAGGATATTTCGCTCTTCACGCCGCGCGAAGATGCGATTGTATTTGAACTCAAAAACCGGGTGCTGCGGAGTTATGCAGAGTGCTTCAAAGCCGATGGCCCTGGAGAGGCGCTCGAGTGCTTCAATCAATTCCGCATCCTTTGCGCAGTGCGAAAAGGGCCGGCGGGAGTCGAGCAGGTCAATCGAACCATCGAGCAACTGTTGCGCGCCAGGGGTCTCATACAGGGTGATGCGCAGCATTATAAAGGGCGGCTGCTGATGGTGACGCGCAACGACTACAGCGTCGATCTGTTCAATGGCGATGTTGGCATCCTGTGGCCGGATCCGGAGGCGGACAACAGGCTGGCCGCCTGGTTCGTGCAGCCGGACAAACTCATGAAGCGGGTGCTGCCCAGCCGCCTGCCGCAGCATGAGACAGCCTACGCCATGACCGTGCATAAATCTCAGGGTTCCGAGTTTGAACGGGTTCTGGTGATGCTGCCGTTTGAAGATGTCGGCGTAGTCTCGCGTGAGCTTCTCTACACCGGAATTACCCGTGCAAAGCGCAAGGTAGAGCTATGGGGAAATGAAGCAGTATTGTGCAAGGCTGTGGAACACAGGGTGACACGCGTCAGCGGCTTGAGCAGGCGGCTTCACTGCGCTCTCTCCGCGGGTTCTTCTTGAACTGTCTCACTGCTGCCGGTACTATTGTCAAAGCACGTATTGATTGTATGGTTATAAGGAGAGAGGGATTGTGAATGCGAAAACAGGTCAGATCGTCATCATCGTCGGCGCTGCGCTTGTAGCCCTTGTTTTTGTCAAGTTGATGTATGACATGAGCAGCAACATGACCGAGATGAACGGCCATATCGGCTCATTGTCCAGGGATGTCGCGGCAATGAATGTGAGCGTGGCGCTGATGGCGGAAAATGTCACCTACATGAGCGAAAGCATGCTGCGCATCGAGGGCAACATGCAGGAGATGGGGCAGGCGATTACCCGGGGCAGCGAACAGTTCCAGAAGTTTCAGCAGTGGAGTCCGGCGGAGATGATGCGGCAGGTAGTTCCGGATGGCGGAGACGCTTCACGCACCAGGTGAATATTTCACACGAACGCTCTATATCACCCAATGCCCAAAGCATCCCTCCACAACACCATCGCCCGTCAATGGGAGATCCTCAACCCTCTTCAGCACCAACCTACGTATTCTGGTCTCATCTTAATATCCGGAAAGAATGGGTAAGCTTTTGATTTTATTGAATCGAGTCCAGGAGTTCTGATGTTGGTCGTACACGTGGTAAATACTTCTGTACTGTGCGGATGTCCATACCACGCTCCAGTAAATGTGAGGCAAATGAGTGCCTCAGTGTATGGCAGCTCGCAGTCTAACAAGGCAATTTCGCGCGGACGGCAAAAAGCGTCATTCGTTCCTCACTATGCATTTTGCCTCCGGTGAATTGCGGCGTTATGTGCTTTAGTAACTATAGTGATAACGGAGTTGGGCGATGAATATTTGATCGTCAATTACCTTATAAACAAGTCTATGTTCATCATTGATGCGTCGAGACCAATATCCGGATAAGCCATGTTTCAACGGTTCAGGTTTTCCTATTCCTTCAAAAGGTGTACGCTGTATATCTTTAATTAGTGCATTTATGCGTTTGAGCATGGCTTTATCCGTTTTTTGCCAATACAGGTAATTATCCCAAGACTTGCTCGAAAAAGTGATTTTCATTCAAACAGCTTTCGCTCAGTTCCATGCCCGGCTTCGAGCTCTGCAATCGACTCAAGAAGGTGCCGAGCATTGGCGGGGGATCGGAGCAAGTATGTGGTTTCCTCCATGGCTTGGTAATCGTCCAATGAAATCATCACCACAGGAGACTCCCGTTTCCGGGTGATAATCACCGGGTCATGGTCATTGCAGACTTTTTCCATGGTTTTCGCTAAGTTGGCACGGGCAACAGTGTAACTGATGGCGTCCATAGTAACCTCACTGGCATTGCTTTGTACAGAAAAGCGTACAGTGAGTATAAGCGCACATAATAAGTCCGTCAACCCGGAGATATTCGGGGTCAGAGTAAAGATATTCCCGGATGGCGCGATCCCGCGTGATGGAGAGTCTGGAAAGATTAGCGATGGTGCACTTGACGATCTTTTTTCCCTAGCGGGGTGGATTCACGCAGGAAATCCTTTACGGCTCTCCAGCTAATTCCAATACCCTCTCCACGAGTTCTTCCGATAGCCGGTAGTCCGAATTTTGCAACTGCATGAGCATTGATTTCAATTCTCCAAGATACCCCTCACGCTTTGCCTGGAGCAAGACGCCCAGCACGCCAACGACCGGAATATTGCGTCGTATTGCAACCTGCCTGCCACGTTTTTCATCCATCAGTACACCACACTGCAGTTCCCTGGCTAGTACAATCGCCTGTGCTTCTCCCGCGTCCAGCGTAGCGAGTAAGCGTTTGTTGAGGTCGTTGTCAATGGTTTGCTCCACCGACGCGTGTTGCATGGCAAATGAAAGGATTGGTTCTGCCTCCGTATATTCCGTATTTACGCTTGCTTCAGACAAAACCACCCTGTGAATATGGATCTTCGAAAACAGGGCTGTCAGCAGTTCCAGTTGATTGAGTCTGGCAAGCGCAATCAACGGCCCTGTATCGGCGACGATTATCCTGGCGCAGGGGCGTGGCTTCATCTCTCGAAGTAGCGTAGTTCGTCCGCCAGTTCATCGCCATCATAATCCACCACAGGGATATTCAGTTGGCTTAAATGGGCGGCAAAACCGGGAATTGACATACGCGCAAGTTTTGCAGCCTTCCCGAGGGAGATGACACCGTCTGTATAGAGGCCTTCCGCCAGCGCCGTATAGACGCCGTGCTGAACCAGCTCATCGGAAAAAGGCACGCTGATAAACAGAGGATGGCCATGCCGTGTTACCAGTGCCAGATGGCCCTGCTCAGCCTCGCGGCTCAACTCACCGGTTCTTTCCCGCAGATCGCGGATAGAAAAAGATTGCATTGCTGGTCCTTATTCAAAAGTGTTCCCCAATATGATAGCGCAATAAAAGGATGTTCCCGCAGTAGGTCTTCTATTCTCGGACAGCCTCCTAGAAACCACCTCCTGTACGAAAACCGCCTCCGCCGCCAAGGCCTCCTCCTCCGAGACCCCCGCCTCCCCATCCACCACCGCCCCATGGACTTCCTCCGCCTCCACCGGGAAAACGCCAGGTGCTTGTGCGTCTGCCGATGCTGCGGTTTCCAAAAGGAGAGTTGGAGCTTGTCGGGCGATATTGCTGTTCACGGCGAATGGTCTCCCACAAATCACCCGAGTTGGCGAGCCCCTGCAGAAACTGGTTGAGCATCAGGGTGAGTGTTGTCCCGTTGCCGAATACGGAGTGGATGTCGTCAAAGCGGTGGCTCTTGAAATTGCGCCGCACCTGTTCAAGTTCCGCGAGCCTGGCGAGGTGTTTGTCGTGCGCGCGCTTGTTTTCGCGAAGGCTCTGCTGAATCTGTCCAAGACGTTGTTCGGCGGCGGGCAGCTCACTCACCAGTAGATCATCTTCAGCAGTCGTGGTTAGGCGGGCATAGCGGTAGAGGGTATCCATGTTCTCCCGCTTCAGGCTGGCGGCAAGCGTATCGATGGCCTCTTTGAAACGGGCGTCATCACCTGTGGCATAATCCGCTTTCTGCTGCATCAGCTGCATGATCTGTTCTTCATGCAGCTTGATGGCGGCATCGATCTCATCGAGCTTCTGCTCGGCTTCCTGATACGCCTGGCGAAGAGCAGGAATACCATCTTCCGCGGCTGCATTTTGCTCTATCTCCTCAAGAGCATCAAACTCTTTATCTGCCGTTATACGCTGTTGCTCTGCATGTTCTTTCAGGCGGGCCGGAATCTCCAGCAGCCTGGCGTAGTTGGGTCTGGCGGCGTGATATTTGCAAAGCCGTGCAACCCACTTATCGAGAAAACGGGTGAGAGGAGTGGCGGAATAGGCAGGAGTTCCATAACCCCTGCGCCATAGATAGGAGAACAGCGGATCGTTCTCGTAGGTTTTTCCCTTCTCTTTACGGTTGTGTTGCGCCTCCTGCATCTTCTCTTCAGCCTGGACTGCTATGCGATCTGCATTCTCTGAATTTTGTTGTTGGCGGCTGTAGACAGGGTCATGTTGAAGATGTTTGCGGGTTGTTGTCTCCTGGTCATCCAGCGCAGTTGCTGCTGCCGCGACATGGTCGGCCTGCGTCTCTCTGTGCTGCTCCAGCTGTTGTTGGTCACCGCGGGCATTTTCAAGCCGGGTCGAGAGATCAGACAATGCCTCGCTGCGTATTTGCAGCAACTCTCTGACGCGTAAGTCTGCTGTTTCCAGTCCAGCCACAACCTCCCCGCTGATAATATTGTCGAGGCGGATTTTTGCCAGCTGACGGTAATTTTGTGTCTGCTGTTGCTGCAGGCTGAGCAGACCGTCGCTGGACTGCTGAATCTGGCGGTCGGACTCATCTACCTGTTGATGCAGTTGCTGCAGAGTCAGGTTGATATTTTGCAGGGCATTGCGGCCGCTTAACATGTTCCTACCATGATGTGATTTTTGCTCCAGTGGTCGAGATGCTGTATTCCGGTTCGATGTATCCGCTTTTTTTCGCTCCGATCTCACGTTTCTGAATAATGCCATCGTCCTGCTTGTCTGCGGCTACCCGCTGATAAACGGAATGGGCAACCCTGAGCCCCCATTGATTGACACTGTACATCTTGCCATCCTCTTCGTTCATCACCGGTGTCGCCACAGTATTTCCGCTGGAGTCGATAGCTTCAACAATCAGGTAGTAGTTTTTTGCTCCGCGGTTATCATTTGGCTCCCGCCAAACACCACTGCGTTCACCGGGGCGGGAGACGATCCGTATCGTAAAGCTGGATGCAAGGAGCTGATGCAGGGATTGAAGTGTCTTGTAGGTGTTTAATGCAGTATCGGTGTCACCGGTGCTGAGCGCCGCCATGGCAGTCTGGTAGTGGCTGTCTGCACTCTCTTTTGCATCATCTACACGCGCGATAGAGTTGATGGCATCTCGCTCGGCAACCAGTTCAGCCGGTAGCGCCTCCATGCGTTCGAGGCGGCGGTTTTCCGGCGCCTGGAAGGCCGCATACCAGCCACCCCACATTAGTGACAGCGACAGTACGGCTGCCCCGAACCACTTTGACACTTTTCCGCGCTCGATATACATGTGCGCCAGGGAGGTCTGAAGTCCTTTTGCGGGAGGCTTGTAGGTGAAGCGATCCTCCTCCAACGCCTTGACGCCTTCAGCAAGAATGCTGTCAGGAACCTCGATTCCCTGGGAGGCGTAGAGCTTGCGCAGGCGCTCTATGAGTTTCTGCTCGCGCTCTGCGGAGTGCAACTCACGATCTACCAGCAGTTTCTGATGGCGCAATGTATCGACCACGTCCATGGCCATCATCACCTCATCCAGAGGCGCCTTGTCGGTGCGGGGTTGCGGCATGTCCGGTTTCAGGATGCAGTAAAGTTGTCGATGGGCAGCGCCTTGCCTGACTCGACCAGGTGAGCAATGCGTGTTTTTCCATCCTCAACCGCAACACGAATCTCCTCGGCATTTTTGGTGCTCAATTCACGCATCTCATTAATGATCAACAGCGACTTCTCCTGGAAATCGGTGACTGAATCGACCAGCTTTTTGACTGATTCGGCGCGTATCGTCGGCCCATAGCCGGCTTTTACCGCCTCCTCCTGAATCTTGCCGCCAATATCGGCCAGATCTTCGAGGCTTTTGCTGACGCCATCCTTCATGGCGTTCAGAGCTTTGGTGCTTTCATTCAGGCCGAAGAGTCCGGTAAATGAAGCACTGAGGGCGGTAAAGACATTTTCATTGGTACCGAAGAAACTGATTGCCTGCTGGTAGACACGCTCCTTGATGCTATTGATCTGATTCAGGCGAGCCATGATCACCTCGGATGTGTTGTAGCTCACCGTCAGGTTGTCAGAGAGATCCTTGGCAATCTGGTAGCGCCTGTCTTCATCCTGGACGCCGCGAATCTTCAGGTCGCGCTCCATCTCCAGCTTTGCCCTTTCAGCAGCATCATCACCTGTATAGGCGTCGACGGCTTTCATGGCGGTTTCCAGGGCGCCCTTGGCCCCGCCGAGTTTTTCATCCGCCTTCTTCAGCACTTCCAGCGCCAGCACTTCAGACTGCTTCAGGGAGCCGCGAAAATCCTGATAGGCATTGAGAATCAGATGCTCCCGCTCGATCTGATCTTTCGAATCAGCAGCAACGTCCAGGTAAACACCCTTGATCTTGTCGAAGCGCTGTGGAATGTCGCCGCGCGTGACTTTCATCCAGACGTTGCCAACGCGTTCAAATGTATCGATCTTGCCATCCTCCAGCTGATCCACCATGCTCTTGGCGTCTTCACGAATGCTGTTGAATGAGTTGGTGATATCTTCATAACGCTGGCCGATATTCATGGCGTCGATCTGCTCCCGCACGACCTGGTTAAACAGGGAGGCCTGGTTGAGGGTGCGCGCAATGGCGATGGTTTTCTCTTCATCAAGATCGGAAATCTGTTCGATCAGGGAGATGATCGGCGCATCTTCAGTGGTTTCAGGAACCAGTCCGAGGTCACGCAGACCGTTCATCGCCTTGTCGAGTTGTTTCATGGGTGAGACAGAGGTGCTCATTATGTTTTTCTCCTTTGGTTAAAATTATTTCTTGTTAGTCGCAGTGTAATTAGGTGACGCATAAATCGCAACTTTTGATTCATGCATAAAGATCATCACCAGTTGAAGGTCACAGCTTCTTCAGGATGTCGCAAGCAGCGCTTCAGCAACGGTAGACTTTGTGTGAAAGAGGGTTTATTCTCCTAATACCTTGGCAAAATCATGGATAGTGGCATTTATCAGGCAAAACTTGCAAGAATCTCTGGACGAGTCGCAAAGCGATTTGTACTGAGATATCCAGTCATTCAAATACCTATTTCAATATGACCTATTCATTGTTCCAGATCACGGATATTGCAACAACCCGGGGTTGTTTATTATTGGCAACAAGCATGGGTCTGGCTCTGCTTGTTTCAGCAGCTGCCTATGCCGAACCAAAAAAAGTTGATGAGTTCGTTGAAATTGCTCTCCAGGCAGAGCCTGATCTTCAAAAAGGCAGAATGCTCTATTTCAACTGTGCAATCTGCCACACGCCGGAGGGGTGGGGCTCACCAGACGGACGCTTTCCGCAAATTGCCGGACAACATCAAAGCGTGATACTCAAACAGTTGGCCGATATCCAGAAGGGGAATAGAGACAACCCCACCATGATACCTTTTACAGATCCCCTGTTTTTTCTGGGTCCGCAGGCATTGGCTGATCTGTCGGCTTATATTGAGCAACTGCCGATGGTTCCTGCTAACAGTGTCGGCTCCGGCTTGCGACTTGAAGAGGGTAAAAAACTCTATAACGAAGAGTGCAAAGAGTGTCACGGTGAAAACGGCGAGGGTATCGCAAAAGAGTTTTACCCGCGCATTCATGGACAACATTTTCAGTACATACTACGGCAAATGGAGTGGGTGAAATTGGGCAAACGCAGAAATGCGGACAAAGAGATGGTCAAGCAATTCAAGAAATTCAGTCAGGACGATCTTGAAGTCATTGCCGATTATGTCTCCCGTCTGCGGCCGGATAAAGGGATGCTTGCCGATGATTTAGAGCAAAAAAATCCCGATTTCAGGCCCGGTTTTGTGACAGCGCCTAACACTCAACAATAAGAAACAGACAATTAGAAACAGACAATTAGAAACAGACGAATCAATACAAAAATATAACTCATAGTAATATCTCAAAGAGGTTCAGCATG
Organism: Gammaproteobacteria bacterium; assembly: GCA_030620735.1. Classification (GTDB taxonomy): domain Bacteria; phylum Pseudomonadota; class Gammaproteobacteria; order Chromatiales; family Chromatiaceae; genus Sva-25. The sequence continues at coordinate 5,014 of JAUXDV010000022.1, read as the reverse complement.
CCGGATCATATAAAATTGTTAACAGCACTCATTTTGTCCATCTTGATAAGCTCGACAGTGTGGGCTGACAGCTCGCTGGATGAACAGCTTCATGATGTTGCATCAGGAGGGACCGTCGACCAGCTCGGTGAATTGATCAGCAAAGGCGCCAATATCGATGCGCCGGGCAAGTTTGGAAAAAGACCACTGATGTTTGCCGCAGAGTCGGGCAACACGAATATTGTCTCCGTGCTGCTCTCTCATGGTGCAGAGGTCAATGCCAGAACCAAGACAGGTGAAACGGCGCTTACCTTTGCTGCAGAAAATGGACATGCACAAATTACCGCTCTATTGATCGAACTCGGCGCCAATGTACACGATCGCACCCGGGTAGGATATGATTCACTGATGATTGCTGCAAAAAGGGGGGATGACATCATCGCCGCGCAACTGCTGGAGTTTGGCGCAGACGTTCGCTCTTCTGACCGAAAAGGCAATTCGGCCCTGATGCACGCGATTAAAGCAGGTCATGCCGATGTCGTTAAAACCCTGTTTCACTATAGCAATCATGTTGCCCCTTGCGTCCCCAACAATGCGGGTCTGACGCCACTGATGGTCTCCATCAACAAGCAACAGGATGAAATCATAGGGATCATGCTGAGCAGGGTGAAAAACGTCAATTTCCAGGATAACTTTGGCGCAGCTGCGCTTCACTATGCTGTTGAAAGCGGCAATCTCGATGTCGTTAAATATCTTGTCGAGCACCATGCAAACATCAATCTGCAGGATCAGGACGGCTTCACGCCCCTGATGATGGCTGTAAAAGCGGATAATGCCGAAATTGCCTCCTACCTGTTGGCAAGCGGTGCTGATAAAACAGTGAAAAATGGTGAGGAGCAAACTGCCCAACAGATTGCTGAAGAGAAAGGCAAGCAGGCAATCATCGCTCTGTTTCAGTAGATTCTTAATCACTTTGTAACTATTCAGGACCTGCAAGTTCCCCACTGGCTCCCGCAGTGTATCTTCCGAGGATGACTCAATGATATTTAAGGGCGCCGCTCTCTCTCTGTTTCTTTTTTCGGCCTCAATGCATGCAGTTGCTGCTGGAGATGAACCAGCGCAAGACTCTCAGCAGGTCAATAGCTTCAAAGATGCGGTGAGCAAAGGTACTGTCAAGGGGTTGTTGCGTTACAGCGGGCAATATCGTGACAGCAACCTGCATCTGACCCAGGACAGTACAACACCGGGTGCAAATATCCAGGGTGAAAAAAAACAGCAATACTCCGCCATCGGCGGCTATCTGGGATATGAGACAGCGCCCTGGTATAACACCTCGATTGGTGCAACTTTCTATACAGGGAATCCTGTGGGAAACAATCCGGATGACAGAAAAGGATTGGGCGGGTTGTATGAGGAGGATGGCGGACAGGATGCCTATATCGCACTGGGTGAAGCCTATATCAGGTATCAGACAGATGAACATCGTGTCGTCGTTGGACGTCATGAGATGCCGGATTATCGTTTTGTCTCTCTTTCCAATGTGCGTATGAGTCCTTTTACCCATGAGGGCGCAACCTATGAAAACAGTTCACTGGAGGATTTCAAATTCAATTTTGGCTACATCGCCAGACTCAAAGACAGGAATGCTTTCGACTTCGAAGATATGGTGAGAGCGGCTCGTGTCAAAACAGGTTGTGGGGCCGTTGATGCCAATGGCGACTGCACTGCCAGCGGAGGAAAAAACCTGCTCCGCGGGGATTATAATCCTGATAATTTTGACTCCTCCGGCAGTTACTCGGGGGCAAACAAGGCCATGCCGATGTTTGCAGTCACCTATGCAAAAGAGGGGCTCTCCCTCGAGGGGTGGGATTACTATGCCGATGATTTTGTCAATACCCTCTATCTCTTCGGGCAGTACAAATATAAACCGGCAGACAACGACCTGGCCCTGACAGTGGCGGCGCAATATGCCAATCAGCAGGATGTTGGCGGTCATGTTGCCGGAGATGTAAATAGCTGGTTTTATGGTTTGAAATTTCAGGCCTACTATGAGGGGCTGACATTCTTTACGGCTTATAACGAAGTTTCATACAATGAGGATTCGTATGACGGCGGCACCATTTTTGTACGCTGGGGCACACCGCAAATGTTTAACTCCTATCAGGTCCAGGACTCTGAACTGGCGGGAACAAAATCGGTTGGTGTCGGCCTGCAATATGACTTTGGCCTGAAGGGGATTCTGCCTGGTGTTTTGATGCGAGTGCGCTACGCGGATTATAATCTCCCGGACAGTATTTCACAGGCTGATGCCAGACAGGACAGATCTGAATTAACCTTTGATTTCCGCTACTCTTTTGAAAAAACCACGGGTTTTGGCCTTTTTAACGAGATCGATGGATTGAGTGTTCTGTTCAGAGTTGCATACAACAACTACAGAACTGATTATGACTTTGCGGCCTATAAGGCCAGGCATGGTTATGCGTTTGAAAGCGTAACGGATGACTTCTTTGACTACCGTTTGTATGTGGATTACAAGTTCTAACGCATACTCTTCTGGGCTTTTTCTAGCACCTTCGCAAAGGAAACACTCTCGAGGCTGCCAAACAGGGGGTGGCTGGTCAATTTGCTGCGGCTCATGCGCGGTGATGTGATACCACACAGGAAACGGCTCAATATACGAGGCTGTCCGAGTAGCTCTGTATGTTCCTGCCTGGCGATTTCGACATCCTGCCACAAAGCTTCACTGATTGTTTGCGCACCGCGTGGCGGCAGTTCGCTTTTGCCGTGCTGGCACCAGCTGCAATGGCCGCAGGGGGCTTCACGCTGTTCGCCGAAATGGCTAGCCAGGGCGTTGCTCTGACAGCCATCCATGGTGATCAGCTCTACGACCTGTTGCAGACGATGGATCTCCGCCTCCTCCCGCTTGATGATGCGCTGGTAGAGTTCATCGACCAGGGCGTCGATGGAGTCCGGTTGACGCATAAGCTGAAAACGCAGGCGTATTCCCGCAACTTTCACCTCCAGCAACTGCTGCTCCCCCAGCCAATCGAGGGCCTGTATGATTCTGTCGCGGGTGGTTTGCAGCGCCAAGGCAGCTTCGGCCGGATCAATCGTGAACCAGACTCTACTCTTGACCGCCTGACGAAACAGGGCGGCAAGAAAATGACGCCGCTCTCCTTCGAAGCGTGAGAGAATTTCGGCCGAGCTTTTCAGGGGTTTGAATTTGTAGTCAGAGTAGAAGGGGGTGCCGCCCTGCAGATAGCCATCCAGTTCCAGGTAGGTCAGCAGCGTGCGCAACACCAGGTGGCGAATGTCATGCTGGAAAGAGAGGCTATAGAGACTGACGTCGAAGTGCTGCTCCTGGGCGAACAGCTCGGTGATCAGGCCATATAAGGCTGCTCTGTCCGGCGTATCGCCATAGACAAAATTTTCCAGCACGTTGAGATCGTCCGGGCAGGCCAGCATCTGGCACACTGAAGCAGCGCCGTCACGCCCGGCACGGCCAATCTCCTGGGAGTAGTTTTCCAGGCTCTTGGGCAGGTTGTAGTGATAGACCGCACGGATATCCGCCTTGTCGATCCCCATGCCGAAGGCGATGGTGGCGACCACGATGGCAGCGGTGGAGGTCATGAACCACTCCTGGATCTCGCTGCGCAGTTCACTCTTGAGCCCTGCGTGATAGGCGCGGGCGGGCAGCCCTGCATCGGCAAGCTGTTGAGCGACCTTCTCGGCTGTTTTTTGCAGGGTGACATAGACGATTGCCGCGCCGGGAGGATTGCGGCCGATGGCATCTAACAAGGCCCGGTCACGTTGCGACTCCTCGATCACGCTGGTCTCGATGATGAGGTTGGGGCGGTAAAAGCCGGTGCGCACCGCGCATTCCGCTTCGATCTCGAATCCCCGGCAGATGTCATCCAGAACGGCGGGCGTGGCGGTGGCCGTCAATGCCAGTATGCGTTCGGCTTTGAACTGGCGTGCGAATCCCGCCAGCTTGAGGTAGTCGGGGCGAAAGTTGTGGCCCCACTCCGAGATGCAGTGCGCCTCGTCTACGGCAAACAGGGAGATCCGCACATGCTTCAACATCGCCCTGAAGCGTTCGTTGTTGAAGCGCTCCGGCGCGACGTAGAGCAGCCGCAGTTCGCCGCTCCTGAGTTTTTGTACGACCTCCCTGTACTCATCGACAGTGAGCGAGGAGTCAAGCCGGCTGGCGCTGATTCCTTTTGCAGTGAGCGCATCGATCTGGTCTTTCATCAGCGCGATCAGCGGGGAGACGACCAGGGTCACACCGGGCAGTAGTAGTGCGGGCAACTGATAACAGAGGGATTTCCCCCCGCCGGTGGGGAATACGGCAGCCGCCGAGTGGCCGTCGAGCAGGTGCTGTATGACAGCCTGCTGACCGGGGAGCAACTCGGTGAAACCAAAATGGTGCTGTAGGGCTTTTTCAATCCTTGATGACATAGGGACCTCCTGTCCTTGATAAAAAACCCTGCTCTATGGCAGGGTCAAGGGATATGATTCTGGATCTTTTATGCTCACTCAGACTTCTTGTAGACACCACGGGAAACAGAATCAACTTTGCCATTTTTCTTCAGATAAGCAAGGGTTTGGCCAAGGTTGCCAACTGAGACGCCAATAGAGTCGAGTTTTTCCCGAATCGCAGTGGTATCCAGTTCGCCAACTTCGTCAAGCAGTTCCACGATTGCAGCACTTATGCCTGTGCGTCCTTTTCCAGTTGTTGAAGTCCCGGCTACTTTTCCACCAAGCGCCCTGATCCTGGAATTTACCTCATTGATCTCTTTTTTATGCCTGGCTTGCAGTTGTTTACGTTCTTCACGGAGTTCAGCAATTTTTTGCTTGTTCTCTTCCGCGATCCACTTGCGTTCATCAACCTCACGTTGTTTTGCCAATTTGTATAAATCATCAGCAGTCATATTGTTGAAATCCATCTTTTCATTCTCATTAGTTAGTAGTAAAAAGTAGTTGTGTTTTATGACAACACAGCAAAATATATTACAAAATCAACACAAATGCAAAT
>JAUXDV010000019.1 GCA_030620735.1 Gammaproteobacteria bacterium | reverse complement strand
GCAATGGTGCCGGAAGCCGAGGGCGATTTGACAGATATGCTGGCTTCCCTGGGGCGGGGCGAGGCGCTGGTGCTGGGCGAGGCGGCTCCAATGCCGACGCGTATCCAGGTCTACTGGCCCGATCCGGAACCCAGAAATACTGATGTGGACTACTATACCAGCTGGCGCGAGGGCCCCGATGATCTCGACGTGGAAGGGATTGTCAATCTGTGGCGCACGCAGAACCACAAATAAAACAAAGTTTGCAGTCGTCAGTTGGCAGTTGTATGCAGGTGGTTTCTCTGTTTTTTACTGCAAACTGACGACTGCCAACTGAATACTTGTTTTTTTTCTTGCTTTTTCATCCCCCAACAGCTATTTTCTCCGTGGGAGTCGGCCGGTTAATCGCTGTCAGTTTACTGATGGAGGAAAGTCCGGGCTCCGCAGGGCAGGGTGCCAGGTAACACCTGGGCGGAGTGATCCGACGGCAAGTGCAGCAGAAAATATACCGCCTAAGCAGTCTGTGACTGCCGGTAAGGTTGAAATGGTGCGGTAAGAGCGCACCGCGCTGCTGGCAACAGCAGCGGCATGGTAAACCCCACCCGGAGCAAGACCAAATAGGGAAGCTTGTGTTCGCACAGCCTGTGGTCCGCAGGTGGCTTCCGGGTAGGTCGCTTGAGGTATGCGGTGACGCATTATCCAGATGAATGATTATCCACGACAGAACCCGGCTTACAGGCTGGCTCCCACATCTCCCCACTTTTCATGCTGAATGCCCTTTCCGCCCTCTTTAATCCGCAATTTCCCGCTATTTCTTCATAAGTAACTTTAACTTAGGTCTTCATCCGCTTGTTTTTTATGTAGATGATTATTGCCATCTAAGTTATTGTTAATTCTCATTTTTTTCTCTTTTAACCTTGACCAATGTGGGTATAGCATCTATTATTCCCATTAAGTGGGGGAAAGTGGGGAATTTAGGCATTTCCTGCTTCTTAACAACGAATTAATAAAGAAAACACCAACTGAGTCACCCATGTATTTTGGAACCAATCTTGTCAAGCTGGACACCAAGGGGCGCGTCGCTATTCCTGCGCGTCACCGTGAAGGTTTACGCAACAGCGGCGGTTCCAGAGTTGCGGTGACGATTCATCCCCAGAGTGAAAAATGTTTGTGGATGTATCCCTGGGATGAGTGGGAAAAGACTGCGACGGTGGTGGCTGATCTTCCTGCGTTGAACAAACAGTTTGCGCAAGTGCAGCATATTTTATTCTCCAATCTGCAGGAAATCGATCTCGATGGCCAGGGGCGGATTCTGCTTCCGCAGAAACACCGTGCGCATGCAGGGTTGGTGGGTGGTGAACAGATTGCCATTATTGGCAAGGGGCGTCGGCTTGAAATCTGGTCGCAGCAGATGCTGGAACAAGTTGAGAAGGAGAACATGCTAGCCCTGCAGGATCCTGACTCGGAAGTCTCCGCAGAAATTGAAAACCTGAATCTGTAGCGGGGTGGCGGTTTCACTCAATCATCAACCTGTTTTGCTGCATGAGGCAGTGGATGCGCTCGCAATCAGGCCTGACGGAATTTACGTTGATGCGACTTTTGGCCGCGGCGGGCATAGTTCGTTAATTTTGCAGCAGTTGGGAGTCAGCGGACGTTTGGTAGCACTGGATCGTGATCCGGATGCAATCAAGAGTGCTGCAGCAGCGATTGGGGATGATTCGCGTTTTTCGATTGAACATGTGTCGTTTGATGCGCTTGAAGAGATTTCCGTCAAACTGGGGATTAAGGGGGACGTCGATGGAGTGCTGCTGGACCTTGGGGTTTCATCTCCGCAACTGGAGGATGCACAGCGGGGTTTTAGTTTTATGCGCAATGGGCCGCTGGATATGCGCATGAATCCTGATGATGATTTGACTGCGGCCGCCTGGTTGTCTGACGCATCGCAGCAGCAGATCAAACAGGTGTTGAGCGAATATGGGGAAGAGCGATATTCCGGACGCATTGCCACGGCGATCGTGGCCCGGCGTCAAGAGAGACCGTTGATGACAACATCGCAGCTTGCGGAGTTGATCGAGCAGGCAGTACCGCGAAAAGATCCGGGAAAACATCCGGCTACACGCACATTCCAGGCCATAAGAATACGCATCAATCAGGAGTTGCAGCAACTCTCGGCCGTGCTTGAACAGGCATTATCGATACTCAGGCCCGGGGGGCGGTTGTCCGTGATCAGCTTTCATTCTCTGGAGGATAGAATCGTGAAGCGCTTCCTGCGAGACCACTCCCGGGTTGATACGCTGCCAAAGGGAGTTCCTGTGATGGCTTCACAATTACAACAGCCTCAATTGCGTCTGGTAGGCAAGGCGATTACGCCTTCGCGTGCGGAGATCAGGGAGAATCCGCGTGCGCGCAGTTCCCGCTTGAGAATTGCGGAGAAATCTGCGTGAACGGCAGCCGCATGCTGCTGACCACGGGTTTGCTGGTCCTGATTGTGTGGACGGCGTTGAAGGTTGTCGAGGCAAAACAGCAGACGCGCCAGTTGTTTGCGGTTCGAGAGGCCCTGCGCGCCGGGGCTGATGAGTTGAGTGTGACACAGGGGCAATTACAGGTTGAGTTGGCGACCTTTGCTGACTATGAACGCATCGAGAAAAATGCACGAAACAGACTGCATATGCGTACACCGGATATGCAAGAGATAGAGGTTCTGGAAGCAGAGTAATGGCGGCAAAACAGCGACATAAAAAAAGCAGGCAGGCGCGGCGGACAAAAAAGACGGCTGTTCCCTCCTTTGCTGCGCGCCGCCGTTTGATGGTCGGGGGGTTGCTGTGTGCTGCGGGTCTGTTAATTGCCGGCGCATGGTATCAGCAAATTATGCGCACTGACTTTTTACAGCAGAAGGGGGATTACAAGCACCTCAGTTATATGGATGTGCCGGCACGGCGAGGCAGAATTCTTGATCGCAATGAGGAGGTGCTGGCTGTGAGCAACCCGGTAGACTCTGTATGGGCGGATCCGCGAATCCTGCCGCAGGATAATGAGACTGTGAAAATCCTTGCGCAGGCATTAAAAATGAATGCCGATGATCTGCTGCAGAAACTCACGCGCTACCGCAACAAGCATTTTTTCTATCTGGCACGCTGGATGACTCCCGCTGATGCACGCAAGGTGATGGCGATATTGAAACAGAAAGGGGTCAAAGGGGTTGGCTTGCAGCGTGAATATCGCCGCTACTACCCGGCGGGTGAATATTTCTCGCATGTGATCGGTTTCTCCGGGCGAGATGAGAGAGGGTTGGAGGGGCTGGAGTTTCAGTATGATGAAGAGCTGAATGCCGAGGCAGGGCGCAAGTTGGTACTGAAAGACGCAAAGCGGCGTCTGCTGGCGAATGTTGCGAGTATCCGCGAGCCGCAGGGGGGGAAGGATATTGTGCTGAGCCTGGATCGCCGTTTGCAGTTCTATGCCTATCGTGCGCTGAAAAAAGCGGTTGTCAAACATAAGGCCAGGTCGGCTTCACTGGTGATGCTGGATGTCGACAGTGGAGAGGTGCTGGCGATGGTGAGTCAACCCTCCTATAACCCGAATGCCAGCCGCAGCAATCTCAACGGGCGGGCGCGCAATCGCGCTGTCATCGATACTTTTGAACCCGGTTCGACGATGAAGCCGCTGACACTTGCTGCCGCGATGGAGCTTGGCTATATTACTGAAAATACTAAGATTAATACTGGTAAAGGGGTTTTATGGGTAGGCAGGAACAAAGTGAGTGATCCGAAACGCTACGGCGTGCTCGATCCCGCCGGAGTGCTGCGTCGTTCCAGCAACGTGGGATCAGCAACCATCGCTTTGAAAATGCCGGTAAAAGATCATTGGAAAATGCTGGACAGGTATGGTTTTGGACAACCGGTGATGATTGATTTCCCCGGCGAGGCGAGCGGGCTTTTGCGTGACTACGGGTTATGGCGGCGCATCGATCAGGCCACCCTGGCATTTGGCTACAGTATCTCCGTATCGACACTGCAGCTGGCGCAGGCCTATGCGATCCTTGCTGCAGACGGCATCCGGCGTCCACTCTCCCTACTGCGCGTTGATAAAGCGGTTGACGGGGATCGGGTGCTCTCTGTCGAGACCGCGAGGTCGCTGCGCAAGATGATGGAGGGAGTGGTTTCTGCACAGGGAACCGCGCCTAAGGCGGCTGTGAGCGGCTACCGGGTTGCAGGTAAAACCGGAACGGTCATAAAACTGGGGGTGCAGGGATATAAAGACAAGAAGAAGAAATATCGTGCGTTGTTTGCGGGAATAGCGCCGGCGACAGATCCGAAACTGGTAATGGTGATTGTCTTTGATGAGCCGGTGAAAAATGGTCATTACGGTGGTGCGGTCGCTGCGCCGGTGTTTTCTGAAGTGATGGGGCATGCGCTGAGGCTGCTGAATGTGGCGCCTGACAACAAGCAGCCAAAAAGTGAATTGCAGGTGGCGAGCACCGGAGGTGTGCAATGATGCCGGCGGCACAGCTGTCAAGCGCCCCGTTGCTTGGGGAACTGCTTGATGAAGCGCCGCCTGAATTGGCGCAGCTTGCTGTCAGCGCTCTCTCACTGGACAGCCGCAGGCTGACTTCAGGGGCGTTGTTCATCGCGCTTCCCGGAACCCGCGGGCATGGACTTGATTATCTGCAGCAGGCGGTTGATGCGGGATGCGTCGCTGTTGTTGCTGAAATTGATGATGCGTGGAGCAGAGAGCGCATCGAGGCATTGAATGCCTCTATTGCGGTGATTGCCGCCGCCAGGGTTCATGCGGGCAGGATTGCTGCAAGATTCTACGCTGATCCCTCTGCGCAGCTGACGCTCATTGGATATACAGGCACCAATGGTAAAACCACTTGTGCGTGGTTGACGGCGGGGGTACTGGAGAATTGCGCCATGATTGGAACACTCGGTAATGGCGCTCCCGGTTCCCTGCGGCAGGCAACGCACACGACGCCTGATGCGATTACTCTGCAGCAGATGTTTGCTGATTATGTGCAAACGGGTATTACTGCGGTCGCAATGGAGGTCTCCTCCCATGCGCTGGATCAGGAGAGAATCGATGGTGCGCATATCGATGTGGCTGCGTTTACCAATCTTAGTCGTGATCACCTTGATTATCACGGCACCATGCAGGCATATGGTGAAGCCAAGCAGAAGTTGTTCCAACTGCCGGGTTTGAGCTGTGTTGTGATCAATATGGATGATCCGTACGGACAACTAATCAGGGAGAGTCTTGCGCCGGAAATGCGTTGCATAACAGTCGGTGTGAATGCTGCGGATGTGCAGCTGCGCGCATCACACATACGTCAGACGCAGCAGGGTCTCAAGATGGTTCTGCATTATGAGCAGCAGCAGGTAGCACTTGAATCTCCGCTGATAGGGCGTTTCAATGTCGATAATCTGCTGTCAGTGGCGGGAGCTCTGGTTGCTGCAGGAGTACCCCTGGTGCAGTTGGTCAAACGCCTCTCGAGTGTGCCGGCAGTGCCAGGGCGTATGGAGCGTTTTGGCGGTGAGAACCAGGCGTTGGTCGTAGTTGATTACGCGCATACACCGGATGCACTGAAAAATGCACTGCTTGCTGCACGTGAGCATACCGATGGTGAACTCATCTGCCTGTTTGGTTGTGGTGGTGATCGTGATCCGGGAAAGCGTCCATTGATGGGGGCTGTCGCAGAAGAGCTGGCTGACAGGGTGATTGTGACCGATGACAATCCCCGCAGCGAGTCCGGTGATGCGATTATCGAACAGATTCTGTGCGGCATGGAGCATCCTGTCCGCGTTGTGCGCGATCGTCAACAGGCGATCTCTATTGCCATAAAACAGGCATCAGCAGGAGACCTGGTGCTGGTTGCAGGGAAAGGGCATGAAGAGATACAGATTATTGGTGATCAACGTCATCACTTCAGCGACAGGGAAGTGGTTGAAAAGCTTCTACGGAGCGGACAATGATCGACTTCTCCGTCAGCGAAGCGGCAACAATCCTCAGGGGAGAGGCTGTCAATGGCGATGTGCGTTTTAATGCAATAAGCACAGACAGTCGTACGCTCGATGGAGAGGCGCTGTTTGTGGCGATTCCGGGAGAACGTTTTGACGGCCACGACTATGTTGCGAAGGCAGCCAGGCAGGGGGCGGTTGCTGCACTGGTTGAGAGGAAGATCGATGTCGGGATTCCGCAGATCATCGTTGCTGATGTGCGCACTGCCTTGCTGCAACTGGCTGGCGCATGGCGCAGCAAGTCGGACGCAGTCGTCATTGCGCTGACTGGAAGCAATGGGAAGACCACCGTCAAGGAGATGCTTGCTGCGATTTTATCCCTGCAGGGCTGCGTACTTGCAACCACCGGCAATCTGAACAACGAGATCGGTGTGCCGCTGACTCTGACGCGATTGCAGAACGAAGAGTTTGCGGTGATCGAGATGGGTGCAAATCATGCGCGGGAGATTCATCAGCTCAGCGTCATAACCGCTCCCCATGTGGCGTTGCTGATTAATGCCGGACGCGCACACCTTGAAGGCTTCGGCTCCATAGAGGGAGTAGCCCGCGCCAAGGCAGAGATTGTTGATGGCCTCTCCAGCGATGGCGTTTTTGTGTGCAACGGCGACAGTCAATGGCTGCCGCTGTGGCGGGAACTGGCTGATGACCATCAGGTCATCACATTTGGCCAGACAGAGGCCTGTGATGTGCGTCTTGAAAAAAACTCATCCACAACATTATGGAACGAGAGTGGTTTTGAACAGCAGTTTGATGTGCATACCGGTACTCAGCGATTCCCGTTGCAACTGCCGCTGGCGGGAGAGCACAATCGAATGAATGCGCTTGCTGCAGTTGCAGTCTGTGTTGCGCTGAAGATTGATCACAGCTTGATTCATGACGGCCTGAAATCAATCAGGCCTGTGCCTGGCCGGCTTTTTCCCCGCCGAAATGCTGCGGGAGTACGCATTATTGATGATACATATAACGCAAACCCGGACTCAGTTATAGCAGCCATTGCAGTGCTTGGGGGGTTTTCTGCAAACAGGGTGCTGGTGCTTGGCGATCTGGCTGAGTTGGGAGGCGATGTTAAAGCAATCCATGCCGATCTCGGAACAGCGGCGGCGGGTGCCGGCATCGACAAACTCTACACTCTGGGCCCGCTGAGCGCCGCTGCCGCTGCCGCCTTTGGCAGCAATGGTTTTGCCTTTAATGACATCGACGCATTGAATGATGCTCTGCAATCGCAGCTGGATGATCAGCATGTCGTACTGGTCAAAGGCTCACGCGCCGCTCGTATGGAGCGAATCATCGAGGCATTGACAGCGAATGAGGATATCGGATGCTGATCTATCTGGCTGATTATCTGGCGCAATTCCAGAGTGGTTTCAGCGTCTTTCAATATCAGACGCTGCGCATCATTCTCAGTGTGCTGACAGCGTTGGTGGTCTCTTTTGTAATAGGACCGGCGATGATTCGCAAGCTCGCCACCTACAAGGGGCAGCCGGTGCGTGATGACGGGCCGAAAACCCATTTTTCCAAGGCCGGGACGCCGACCATGGGCGGCGCGCTGATTCTGGTTGCGGTCAGCGTCAGTACCCTGCTGTGGGCGGATTTGGGAAACCGTTATGTGTGGATCGTATTGCTGACGACACTGGCGTTTGGCGGCGTTGGACTGGTGGATGATTATAAAAAGCTTGTCAAACAGGACCCTAAAGGCCTTGCGTCCCGCTACAAATATCTGTGGCAGTCGCTGTTTGGCTTCGCTGCAGCCATGGCGCTTTACCTGACCGCTACTGAACCTCAGGAGACGCAGCTGTTTGTTCCCTTTTTCAAGGATGTGGCATTGAACCTGGGGCTCTTCTATGTGGTGCTCGCCTACTTTGTCATTGTCGGCACCTCCAATGCGGTCAATCTGACCGATGGACTGGATGGCCTGGCGATTGTGCCGACAATCCTGGTTGCCGGAGGCTTGATGATTTTTGCCTATCTCTCCGGGCACATCAAGTTTGCAGAGTATTTGCAGATTCCCTATCTGTCGGGAGTGGGCGAGGTGGCCATCTTCTGTGCAGCGCTGTTGGGCGCCGGTATCGGTTTCCTGTGGTTCAACACCCATCCTGCGATGGTCTTCATGGGAGATGTGGGTGCGCTTGCGATCGGCGCGGCGCTTGGTGTAGTCGCCGTGGCAGTGCGTCAGGAGCTGGTGCTGATGATTATGGGGGGGATTTTTGTGATCGAGACATTGTCGGTCATCATTCAGGTCGCCTCTTTCAAAATGACCGGCAAGCGCGTGTTTCGCATGGCGCCGCTGCACCATCACTATGAACTCAAAGGATGGCCGGAGCCGCGTGTCATCGTCAGGTTCTGGATTATCAGTCTGATCCTGGTGTTGATTGGACTTGCAACGTTGAAACTTCGATAACGGTTTTATTTAGAGAATGAGCACAGCAGAGAGCAACAGGAATGAACAGCAGATGGCTGCTCCCATGACCCTGATAGTGGGTCTGGGGTCTACCGGGCTCTCCTGCGTGCGTTTTCTGGTTGGCGGGGATACCCGCCTGGCCGTCATCGATAGTCGCGACCATCCTCCGGGTTTGCAGCAACTGCGCGATGAATACCCGGATGTGGCGCTCTTTACAGGCGCCTTTGATGCGGATGTTTTCGCGGCTGCAGAGCGTCTGGTCGTGAGTCCCGGAGTCTCCATGAAAGAGCCGGTGATACAGCAGGCTATCTCTCGCGGCATCGAAGTCATAGGTGATGTCGAGCTGTTTTTGCGCGAAGTCAGCGCACCGGTTGTGGCAATTACCGGTTCAAATGGCAAAAGCACAGTGACGACACTGCTGGGAGAGATGGCAAAAACTGCCGGTGTTCGCGCCGGTGTTGGAGGCAATCTTGGTATGCCCGTGCTGGATCTGCTGCATGAAGAGAATGAACTCTACATCCTGGAACTCTCCAGTTTTCAGCTGGAGACGATTCACAGCTTACGCGCCGCAGCTGCGGTGATTCTGAATCTCAGCGCTGATCATCTGGACCGCTACGACTCTTATGAAGAGTACGTGCAGGCAAAGGCGGTGATTTACCACAACGCGGAAATCGCGGTCGTTAATCTGGATGATCCTGCAGCGATGCAGCTGGCTGAAAATTCTCGCTCCATCAGCTTCTGCATGCGGACTCCACGACCGGATCAATACGGTATCTGTGATGTCGACGCTGTGCAGTGGTTGTGCAGAGGAGAGCAGCTGTTGCTGCAAACTTCGGCAATCCCGGCAGCCGGAAAACACAACCAGGCGAATGCGCTGGCTGCACTGGCGCTTGGTGAAGCCGTTGGCTTGCCGATGGATGCCATGCTGCGGGCTATCAGGAATTTCCGTGGACTTGCTCACCGCACATGGTTCGTTGCTGAAATCAATCATGTGCGCTGGTACAACGACTCCAAAGGGACAAATGTCGGCGCCTCGATCGCTGCGCTGGAGGGGCTGGATATGGCGGATGAGAGCCGCTCCATCCTGATTGCCGGAGGTGATTCCAAGGGAGCTGATTTTTCACCGCTCGCAGCTCTGCTGCCGGCTTATGTGCGCGCCCTGGTGCTGATTGGGCGTGATGCGCCACTCATCGACAAAGCTGTCAGCGGAGCCGTGCCTGGCGTCAATGCTGTCGATATGAATGATGCTGTCAGACTTGCGGCGGATCTTGCCCGTCCGGGCGACAGGGTGTTGTTGTCTCCCGCATGCGCCAGTTTTGATATGTATGAAAACTATATGCAGCGTGGCGACGCTTTCATGGAAGCAGTCGGGAGGCTTGCCTGATGGAAGCGATCATGCAGCGGCGCGAGGGAAAAATATGGGAGATGCCGCGACTGGATTATCCGCTGCTGGCTGCTGCCCTGGCGTTGCTGTTGATTGGCGTAGTCATGGTCGGATCGGCAACCATGCATCGCTTCTCTGCTGAACCCTACTTTTTCGTCTATCGTCATCTGTTTGCCGTACTGCTGGGGTTGGCAGTGGCTGCCGTTGTCATGCGTATCCCGATTGATCGCTGGGAACGCTGGGCTCCGCTGCTCTATATTCTGGGTTTGGTGCTACTGGTATTGGTGTTGATTCCGGGGATAGGTCGCAGTGTCAATGGCGCCCAGCGCTGGATCTCTCTCGGTGGTTTTAATTTGCAGAGTTCTGAATTTATGAAGTTGTTCGTGCTGCTCTATCTGGCCGGCTACCTGAATCGAAAGCATCTGGAGGTCACGACTGGTGTGTGGGGCTTCATCAAACCACTGCTGCCTGTTCTACTCGCAGCTGCGTTGATTATGCTGGAGCCGGATATGGGAACCACCGTCGTGTTGCTGGTCATCGCTTTTGGCATGCTGTTTCTCGGTGGGGTGCCGATACGCCAATATCTGGTATTGTTTGTAGTCGCCATTGTGTCGCTGGGTGTGCTGGTGATCGTCGAGCCCTATCGCATGAAGCGCGTTACCTCTTTTATGGACCCCTTTGCCGACCCGCTCAACAGTGGATATCAGCTCTCCAATGCATTGATCGCATTTGGACGTGGTGAGTGGAGTGGAGTTGGACTTGGAGAAGGGGTGCAAAAGCTTTTCTATCTCCCGGAAGCTCACAACGATTTTCTCATCGCAGTGATCGGTGAGGAGTTTGGTCTGCTTGGTACGGTGTCAATTATTCTCCTGTTTGCTTTCATCAGCTGGCGCGCCTTCCGCATTGGCGCCATGGCAGAGAAGCAGAGCAGGCGCTTCGCACACTATATTGCCTATGGAAGTGGATTGTGGATTGGTTTTCAGGCGTTTATCAATATTGGCGTCAATCTCGGTCTGCTTCCCACCAAGGGGTTGACTTTGCCGCTGATGAGCTATGGAGGCAACAGTATCATCGTTGCCTGTGTGGTGATTGCGATGTTGCAGCGCATCCATCTCGAAGTTGTGCCGAAAAAACCTAAACGGAGCAATAAATGAGACACATCATCATCATGGCGGGCGGAACAGGAGGGCATGTCTATCCTGCACTGGCTACAGCGAAAGAGCTGCTCTCAAGGGGCTACTCGGTTAGCTGGCTGGGGACCCCTGACAGCTTCGAATCCCACCTGGTTCCGCAGCATGGGATTGAGTTTGATGTGGTCAATATCAAGGGGCTGCGGGGCAATGGCGTCAAGCGCATGCTGACTGCTCCCTTTCTATTGTCGCAATCGCTGCTGCAGGCGCTGAGTGTGATGCGCCGCAGAAAACCGGTGCTGGTCATCGGCATGGGAGGCTTTGCTTCCGGTCCGGGTGGTGTGGCTGCGCGCCTCACGGGAACGCCGCTGGTGATCCATGAGCAGAATGCAATTGCCGGAGTCACCAACAAACTGCTCTCCAAAATTGCCAATGCCGTGTGTGAAGCATTCCCGCGAACCTTCAGGGCGTCGAAAAAAGTAACCACGACGGGGAATCCAGTGCGTGCGGAGATAGCGGCTTTGGCGCCTCCCGTCGAGCGCATGTCACAGCACAAGAGCGCCATACATGTACTGGTTGTTGGAGGATCTCTCGGCGCAGCAACGCTCAATGAAGTTGTTCCACAAGCGCTGGCTCTCATCGATGAAGCGCAGCGTCCCGCCATCGGGCATCAATCGGGGCGTAATAAAGAGCAGGAGACACTGCAGGCCTACGCAGATGCCGGGGTGAAATCATGGGTTGTCGAGTTTATTGATGATATGGCTGAGGCCTACGACTGGGCGGATCTGATGATCTGCCGCAGCGGCGCCCTGACTGTTTCCGAGCTTGCAGCGGCTGGCGTTGCATCGATACTGGTTCCCTACCCGTTTGCGGTGGATGACCATCAGACTCTCAATGCGCGTTATCTTGCCGACCAGGGGGCTGCAGTCATTTTGCAGCAGCGTGATATGAGCGCTGCAGTGCTGGCGCAGAAAATTCGTAATCTTGACCGTGACAGACTGCTGCACATGGCGCAAAAGGCGCGTCTGCTCGCAAGGAGCGATGCGACGTCACAGGTTGTCGATATTTGTGAAAGGGTGATGATGCGATGACCATACAGGGCGCTATACCGGAGAGTCGTGCAATGGAGGCGATGCGCATGCGCGTATCTCATCTCTACTTTGTAGGCATTGGCGGTTCGGGCATGAATGGCATCGCACAGGTGATGATAAATCTCGGTTACCGTGTCTCCGGATCGGATCTCTCTGATAACGCTGCGGTGCAGCAGTTGCGCAGTATGGGCGCCACTGTCTTTAACAGTCACGCAGCGGAACAGGTTGAAGGTTGTGATGCGGTCGTTGTCTCCACAGCGATTCGTGAGGACAACCCGGAGGTGCTTTATGCCAGGGAAAAACGCATTCCGGTGGTGCCGCGCGCCGAGATGCTGGCTGAGTTGATGCGTTTTCGCTATGGCATCGCTGTAGCGGGAACCCATGGAAAAACCACCACGACCAGTCTGGTGACCTGCTTGCTTGAGGAGGGGGGGCTGGATCCGACGTTCGTTATTGGCGGACTGTTGAATTCAGCCGGTGCCAATGCACAGCTGGGCGCGAGTGATTACCTGGTTGCAGAGGCTGATGAGAGTGATGCGTCGTTTCTCTATCTGCAGCCGATGATCTCCGTGATCACGAATGTCGATCATGATCATATGGAAACCTATGGCGGGGATTTTGAGCGGCTGCGCGAGACATTTGTAGAATTTCTGCATCACCTGCCCTTCTATGGACTGGCGGTGATGTGCATTGATGATACCGAGGTGCGCAGCCTGATTCCGAGGGTAACGCGTCGTGTGATCACCTATGGCGAGTCGCAGGATGCCGACGTACGTGTTCTCAATATTGAACAGCAGGGCTTGCGCACCACCTTCCAGGTGCAATGTGTCGACAATGGCGTTATCGACATCGATCTCAATATGCCGGGCCGGCACAATGTGTTGAATGCGGTTGCGGCAGTTGCGGTTGCGCGGGAACTTGGTGTGGATAACGCGGCTATACAGCGTGCGCTGAAAAATTTTGCTGGAATTGGCAGGCGTTTCCAGAGTCAGGAATTTGAGTGGAAGGATGGCAGGGTCATGCTGGTCGATGATTATGGTCATCATCCGCGTGAAGTGGCTGCAACAATTGATGCAGTCAGGGCGGGCTGGCCGCAGCGTCGGTTGATACTGGCATTTCAACCGCACCGCTATAGCCGCACCCAGGAGCAGTTTGAAGATTTTACAGTGGTTCTATCGAGTGTAGATGTGCTGCTGTTGAGCGAAGTCTATGCCGCCGGAGAGTCACCCATCAGCGGTGCCGACGGGCGTGCACTGGCTGCCGCTATCCGCACCCGCGGGCAGATCAACCCGATTTTTGTTGAGCAGCTTGAGGAGTTGCCGCAGACATTGGCTGCAGTGTTGGAGCCGGATGACGTGGTGTTGATGATGGGTGCCGGCAGCATCGGACAGGTTACCGCAAAGCTGCCTCAGCTTGTGGGAGCACTCTGATGGGACGGCTGCGTGGAGAACTGTTGCAGCAGGAGCCGATGGGGCCTCACTGCAGCTGGCGCACGGGAGGCGTTGTGAAGCAGTTGTTTCGACCGGTGGATATTGATGACCTGCAGCAGTTTTTGCAGCAGCTTGCTGATGACGAGCAGTTGATCTGGGTCGGACTGGGAAGCAACCTGCTGGTGCGTGACGGCGGCTTTGGCGGCAGTGTGATTCTTACAAAAGGACGCCTTCAACAGCTTGAAATCAGTGATGACATGCTCTCTGCACAAGCTGGTGTGAGTTGCGCAAAGGTGGCGAGAGAGAGCGCTAAACAGGGTTACTGCGGACTCGAGTTTTTTGCCGGTATACCCGGCACCATTGGCGGTGCCCTGGCCATGAATGCAGGCGCTTTTGGTGGCGAGACCTGGGGAAATGTGATTAAGGTCGAAACCATTGATCGTCACGGCGTCATCAGATCGCGTTTGCCGGAGGAGTTTGAAGTGCATTACCGTGAGGTAAAGGCACCTGTTGATGAATATTTTTTGCGCGGCTGGTTTCGTCTGCAGCGTGGCGATGTCAATAAAGCACAGCAAAAAATTCGGCAATTGCTGGAGCATCGCAGCCACACGCAGCCGACCACTCAGGCAAGCTGCGGATCGACATTTCGAAATCCGCAGGGTGATTTTGCGGCACGTCTGATTGAGTCTGCCGGCCTCAAGGGTTACTGCATCGGGGGAGCCTGCGTTTCTGAAAAACATGCGAATTTTATTATCAATCGCGGCAGCGCTACGGCAACGGATATTGAGCAGTTGATGGAGTACGTTCAGCAGCAGGTGCTACGGCAAAGCGGCGCCACTTTGCAAGCCGAAGTGCACATTGTGGGGGAGGCGGCATGAGTACTGGAGATCGTTTTGGGAAGGTTGCTGTACTGATGGGGGGGACATCCGCCGAGCGTGAAGTATCGCTCAACAGCGGTCAGGCTGTTCTCGACGGTTTGCTGCGCGGGGGTGTCGATGCACATGCCGTGGATATTACTACTGCAAAGGATATTGTGGGTCTCTATCAGGACAACTATGAGCGTGCATTTATCGTACTGCACGG
>JAUXDV010000281.1 GCA_030620735.1 Gammaproteobacteria bacterium | reverse complement strand
GGGCTTGAGCGGCAGGCGAATGATCTCGCTCGCCAGGGTTTTCGCGTCATTGCTCTTGCCACAGGCGACAAAGAACCACCAGATGGTGAAGTTTTCTGTGAACAGCATCTGCATGGCCTGACACTGCTTGGTCTGGTTGGCATGATTGACCCGTTGCGCGCAGAAGCAAGAGAGGCGATAGCAACCTGCCGTAAGGCAGGCATCAAGGTGGCAATGGTGACCGGCGATCATCCCGCCACCGCATTGGCCATCGCCAAAAAGCTGGGGTTGGCGACAGATGAGGAGCATATCGTTACGGGGCCACAACTGCACGCCACCATCAGCGAGCAGGAGATCGATCAACTGACCCGGCATGCGCACGTATTTGCACGCGTCGAACCTTCGCAAAAACTCGACATCGTGCGTTCCCTGCAGCGCAACGGACACTTTGTGGCGGTCAGCGGTGACGGCGCCAATGATGCGCCGGCATTAAAGGCGGCGCAGGTTGGTGTCGCCATGGGTAAGAGCGGCACCGACGTTGCCCGCGAGACAGCGGACATCATCATTACGGATGATAATTTCAACTCCATCGTCTCCGGTATCGAAGAGGGGCGCATCTCCTACGCCAATGTGCGCAAGGTGATTTTCCTGCTGATCTCAACCGGCGCTGCCGAGCTGGTTCTGTTTACCCTGGCCTTGATGAGCGGCCTCCCCCTGCCTCTGCTGGCGGTGCAACTGCTGTGGCTGAATCTGGTGACCAACGGCATTCAGGATATCGCACTGGCATTCGAACCCGGTGAAGGTGATGAACTGAGCCATCCGCCCCGCCCGCCCAAAGAGCCGATTTTCAATCGTCTCATGATCGAGCGGGTCATCAGCTCTGCCCTGGTCATCGGCATCGTTGCATTCTATCTCTACAAGACTCTGCTGGATTGGGGGTATACGCTCGACGAAGCGCGCAACGGCACTCTGCTGCTGATGGTGCTGTTTGAGAACGTGCATGTCTTCAACTGCCGCTCGGAAACACGCTCCATCTTCCGCCACAATCCGATGCGCAACCGCATACTGCTGTTCGGCACGGTTATCGCCCAATTGATACATATCGGAGCCATGTATACCCCCTGGTTCAGTGATGTTTTAAAAATCCAGCCGGTTTCGCTGCAACACTGGTTTTCACTGCTGGGACTGGCGTTGTCGGTTGTGGTGATCATGGAACTGCAAAAACTGTGGTGGCGGCACAACGAAAAGGGATACAACATCGCAAAATCCACATAGGAGAAACACATGCATCATTCACAGACATCGATCGTTCGCATAGCTCTTTTCTGTTCACTCATGCTGTTGACACCCCTGCTCTATGCAGAGGAACAAGCCGTATCACCGGACATCAACAGCTATTTTCAAGATCCGGACTGGCAGCAATGGGTCAATACCTTTGAAAGCCCCGGCAGAGAGGTCTTTGACAAGCGTCATGAAATCATTGCGGCAAGCGGCGTCAAAGCGGGAATGGTTGTAGCGGACATCGGCGCCGGTACGGGGCTGTTTACGCGGCTCTTTGCCGACAGAGTGGGGACTGCAGGCAAGGTTTATGCAGTCGACATCTCACGGTCATTTGTTGAGAACATTCTGCGAACCTCACGTGAGCAGGGATTCAAAAATGTCGAAGGCGTGGTCAATAACGACAAGGATGTCTTACTGCCGGCCAATTCGGTCGACATCGCTTTTCTGGTCGATACCTACCACCACTTCGAATACCCTGTCAGCATGCTTGCATCGATCCGGAAATCGCTCAAAGCGGACGGCACTCTCATCATCATCGACTTCCGGCGCGACCCGCATCGCAGTTCCAGCTGGGTCATGGGGCACGTCCGTGCGGGCAAGGATACCGTCATTGACGAAGTGACAAAAGCCGGCTTTCAGTTGATCGATGACAAACCCTTGCTGCGCACAAACTACTACCTGGAATTCAGGAAGGGAGATGCATCCACCAGCCAGGCTACTCAACCCTCTTTCGACTGCAGCAAGGCGAACGGCAGCATCGAGGAACTCATTTGTCAAAATGATGAATTCGCTGCGCTCGATCACAAGTTGGCCAAATATTTCAAGCTGGCAACCGAAACCTATCCTGCCGAAGAACTCAAAACCCTGAAAGCCATGCAGCGCGGCTGGATCAAGGGGCGCAACGACTGCTGGAAAGCAGATGACAAATCCACCTGTGTTCGCAATGAATACCAGCATCGGATCACCGAACTGCAAATCACGACGGGGTCCGCGAAGATCAGCAACTCAGCGGTATTTATCTGCAACCCGGACAAACACGACTCCATCACGGCTGTCTTCTATAACGACGCCGAGTTGCCGGCTGCCGTGCTAACGCGTCTATCCGACGATGTGGATGAACAAAAACTGCTGTTTCTCAGCCGATCCGGCAGTGGCACCAGATATCTGGGACAGAATGTAGAGTTCTGGAGCAAAGGTTCTGAAGCTCGTGTTACATGGGGAGTCATTGATACATCAGAGTTTAAATGCAAGCTTGATGCAGATAACCCAGGTGGGATCTGATCTGGTGAATGTACAGTTCATGCGTTACTACGAGAAAAACATGCGTTGAAAGAGCTACCCCCTCTTTTTACCATTATCGCATTCGGTTTCCGCATAAACCCACGCTATTGCAACATTAGTTTTTACAGGGTATAGTCTCGCATCATCTGATAAAAGAAACGTGAGCTTCTATGCCTGCACATAAGATCCCGATTCTGAGTATCTCCATTATTCTCACTGCACTGACTGGAATGTCACAGGATGCTGTGGCGTTCAGATTTTCTTTCAACGGCATGCCGGTTAACCTGGGTGAAAAAAAGCCAGCACCGAGTCAGGATGCCTTCAAAGCAAGCCTGCAAGATAGCCTGGGATCAGATCTTTTTGTA
>JAUXDV010000206.1 GCA_030620735.1 Gammaproteobacteria bacterium | reverse complement strand
GCATCCGGATTGCCCTTCCCCCGAACCCCCATCCCCTGGACTTATTCAGAGGTTTTTTACTGTTTCGAGTTTCCAACCGTGCCTGAATTGTCTGGTGCATTGCCGGGTTTCTGCTGATGATCCACGTTTCTGAAATGGCGTGGCAGGCACAGGGTGAATGGCCGTTGCTGCTGCTGTTGCAATTGCTGCCGCTGGCGGCTGCATTGATGCTGTGGTGGCTGAAAAATTCCTCTGCGGCCAAGGTGATCGGGCTGCTTGCCGTTTGCTGTGAAATGCTGCTGGCGATTCATCTCTATCGCCAATTTGATATCACCGTCAATGTCATGCAATTTGCCGAGCAGTGGTCCCTGCTGCCTGGCTATCACGCTGCCGTGGACGGCATGAGCGTGATTTTTATTCTGCTCAACGCACTGCTGTCACTGCTGCTGGTGCTCTATATCATCGGCCGACAGCTGGACGATGCCGCAAAACTCTTCAGTATCATCCTGGCGACATCTTCGGTGTTGATGACGCTGTTTACCACCGTCAATATGCTGTGGTTCCTGCTTTTTTCAGCGATTGAGCTGCTGCTGGCGGGATATCTGCTGATTCACTGGTCCAGCTCTCCGGAGAAGGATCTGGCGCGTGAGCGTTATTTACAGTTCATGTCTGCCGGACTGCTGCTGTTTGCCGGCGGCGTCATGATGCTGGGCTGGAACTATGCAGATGCAACCGGCGGCGTGTGGAACTTCGATCTCCTGGATCTGCTGCAGGTTCCTGTCGCGAGCCACCTGCAGTCTGCAATCTTTTTTCTACTTTTTTATGGCCTGGCGATTCGCACACCGCTGTTTCCCCTGCATGGCTGGCTGCCAATCGTTGCTGCGCACGGAAATGTGGCGCTGGCTCCGGTGATTCTGCTGGGATTGAAGGTGGGTATTTACGGCATGTTGCGCTTCATGTTCCCACTGGTGCCTGAAGCGATCAACGAGTGGCATCTCTATGTCACCGCCTTCGCGGTTGCCGGTGTTTTCTATGCCGCAATCCTGGCGTTCATGCAGCGAAATATGCGCCGCCTGCTCGCCTATGCTGTCATCAGCCATACCAGCATCCTCATCATCGGGCTTTTCAGCCTGGGACATACGGCTTTCCAGGGTAGCGTTTTACTGGCGGTCAATTTTGGTCTCGCAACGGCGGGATTGCTGTTTATGTCGGGATTTGTGTTTCGCCGTACAGGCAGTATGTTGCTGTCGCGTCTTGGCGGACTGTTTGACACCATTCCGATTATCGGCATCACCTTTCTGATTGCAGGGCTCTCGATCGTTGGCATGCCCGGGACCCCGGGTTTCGATGCCGTGCATCTGATTCTCGAGGCGGCAATGGAGCGTAATGGCGCACTGGTGACGATAGCTGCAGCCCTGGGGAACGTGTTTGCCGCAGGCTTTTTGCTGTGGGCTTTTCAGCGTGCTTTTCTGACGCCACGCCAAAGCAAGGCGCCAGAGGCATTTTTGGAGACCACCACGCCTCATGAGAGGCTGGTGTCACTGCTGCTGATCCTGGTGCTTGTCATGGTCGGATTTTACTCCGAACCCTGGCTGGAGTTGATCGACACTCCGTTGAATGCCCTGCATGAACTGTATAACCCTCATGAGTGATTGTCATGGTTGAAAATTTACTCTCCATGTCGACTGGTTTGCCCTTGCTGAGTCTGCTTATCCTGATCTTACCGGCGGGTGCGGGATTGATCTGGCTGTTTCCGGATGCACGCATGGCGCGCTGGGTGGCGCTGTTTACCGCGATAGCCGGACTGTTCGTCTCTATTGGGGTTGTGGCCGGCTTTGATGCGTCCGCATCAGGCTTCCAGTTTGTCGAAAAGAGGGAGTGGATCCCGACACTCAACATTCACTATACGCTGGGCGTCGATGGCATCTCGCTGTTCTTTCTGCCCCTGACCAGCCTGCTGTTTATTGGCGTGATACTCTCCTCCTGGAGAAGTATCCGCACCATGGCGAAACTCTATTTCACACTGCTGCTGCTGCTTCAAAGTGCGACTATTGGCATCTTTACCGCGCTGGATACGATACTTTTCTTTCTTTTCTGGGAACTGACCCTGGTCCCGATCTATTTTCTCATCAGTCTCTATGGCAGCGGCCCGAAGCGGCGTTATGCCGCGTTGAAATATACCCTGCTGATGATGGTTGGCGGAGTTCCGCTGCTGTTTGGATTTGTGCTGTTGGCGATCTATCAACCGGGTGACGCTCTGGTTTTTGATTATGTGGCGCTGCATGAGCACCTGCATGGTGAACAGACGCAGACGCTGATATTTCTGTTGCTGCTGCTTGGCTTTGCCTTCAAGACGCCGCTGTTTCCACTGCACACCTGGCTGCCGGTGGTGACGATGGAGGGGCCGATTGCGATTGGCGTTATCATGACCGGGCTCAAGTTGGGCGCCTATGGTTTGATCCGCTTTGTTGTTCCGTTGGCTCCGTCTGCCGCGCAGGAGTATCACTGGTTGCTGGCTGTCCTGGGAGTGATCGCCATCCTCTATGGTGCTTTGATGGCGATGCAGCAGAGCAATCTGCGCAGAATGCTGGCGTTCTCCAGCGTCAGTCACATTGGACTGGTTGTTCTGGCGATCTCCTCTTTCAATATCCAGGGAATTCAGGGCGCCCTCTATCAGATTCTGAACTTTACAGTCGTCTCAGGCGGAATTTTCCTGCTGACGGGATTCCTGCATCACCGCACCGGATCAACTGAAATCATCAGTCTGGGCGGGGTTGCCACTAAAATGCCGTTGCTGGCTGCATTTTTCTTTCTTTTCGGACTGGCGGCTATGGGCGTGCCGGGCACCAGTGGTTTCCCGGCAGAGTTCCTGATGATCATCAGTGCGCTGAAAACCCATACAGGCGCTGGATTGGCGGCGCTCTTTGGCGTGATTCTCGGTGCTGGGTATTTTCTCAGCATCTTTCGCAAGGCCTTTCTGGGGCCGGTCACCAACAGCGTGATTGATGAATGCGTCGATCTGCGCTGGAGGGAGTTGCTGGTAGTGACGGTTTTTGCACTATTGATTCTGATCGGGGGGCTGTTTCCGTCACTGGTGATGGATGTAACGGAGACGGCCGCAACAGGCTGGGTATCGCGGCTCTCCGGATGAAGCATGCCATGCTTGACAAGTGTCAAACACATCGCTGCTGGAATTGTGGTAAATTCATGCAGGTTATTCAAAACCGGGTGCGTTTCCGGGTTGTTCTTCTTGAGAGACTTTACCTCTTTCAACAACCCCATAAAAATATCTTGGGCAGTGGGTCCTGCCTGTTGTGTTAATTTCTGGACTCAGAATTTTTCTATGGCGGTGATGCTATGACATCATTGCTGTTTCTATGTATCGATTGAGGAGATGATCAATATGATCAAGCCAATTGGCTCCAACGAGTTAAAACCGCTATTTGTCTATGTTGCAGCCGAGCGTGAGGCGCTGGCTAAAGAGGCGGAGACACTGCCGTCTGTGGTTACCAGTTCCCAGGCTGCTGGAAACGCGGTGATGATGGGTGCAGGCTACTTCAGCCCGCTGAAAGGCTTCATGAACGTTGGCGATGCAATGGGATGCGCCGAGAAGATGAAGATGTCTGACGGCCACTTCTTCCCTGTGCCGGTTATGTGCATGCTGGAGGATATCGATGCGATCAAGGATGCTGATCGTATTGCGCTGCGTGATCCAAATGTCGACGGTAATCCTGTTCTGGCCGTGATGGATGTCTCGACCATCGAAGAGGTTTCCGACGAGCAGATGGCAGTGATGACCGATAAGGTCTACCGTACTGATGATCCTGAGCATCCGGGTGTTGCCGCGTTCAACTCCCAGGGGCGCCATGCTGTTTCCGGCACCATCAAGGTGCTGAACTTCTCCTACTTCCAGGCTGACTATCCGGATACCTTCCGTACTGCGGTCGAGATCCGCAACGAAATCCAGGAGCATGGCTGGAGCAAGGTTGTCGCTTTCCAGACGCGTAATCCCATGCACCGTGCACACGAAGAGCTGTG
>JAUXDV010000214.1 GCA_030620735.1 Gammaproteobacteria bacterium | reverse complement strand
TGGCTGGAAGAGTGGCTGCGGAAATACCCGGGAACCCTGCTGCTGATCTCCCATGACCGCGACTTTCTTGATTCCGTATGCAAGCACATCCTCAACATCGAACATCAGAGAATAACGCTCTACACCGGCAACTACAGCTCCTTCGAAAAAGTCCGCGCCGAACGTCTTGCCAATCAGCAGGCCGAACATGAGAAGCAGCAGCGCGAAATGGCGCACATGCAGCAGTACGTGGATCGCTTTCGCGCCCAGGCCACCAAGGCAAAGCAGGCGCAGAGCAGGCTCAAGGCGCTGCAGCGCATGAAGCTGATCTCCCCGGCGCATGTCGACTCGCCCTTTCATTTCAAATTCCTGGTTCCTGAACATCAGCCTGATCCCCTTTTGACCATGGAGGATGTTGCCACCGGTTATGCAGAGAGCGCCCCGGTGGTTCAGAATCTGAACCTCAATATTCATGCCGGCGACAGAATCGGCCTGCTGGGACCTAACGGCGCCGGCAAGTCGACGCTGATCAAGCTGCTGGCGCGGATGCTGCCTGCGCTCAATGGACAATTGACGCAGGCAAAGGAGTGTCAAATCGGCTATTTTGCCCAGCACCAGGTGGACCAGCTCAATACGGAACATACGCCGCTTGACCACCTGCGCCAGCTGAATCCTCGAGTCAGCGATCAGCAGGGAAGGAATTTTCTGGGTGGCTTTGGTTTCCAGGGTGAGCGTGCTCTCGAAATTGTCGCACCCTTCTCCGGAGGAGAGAAGGCGCGGCTGGCGCTGGCGCTGATCGTCTATCAACGTCCGAACCTGTTGCTGCTGGACGAGCCGACCAACCATCTCGATATCGAGATGCGCCAGGCGCTGGTGGAAGCGCTGCAGGAGTTTCAGGGAGCGATGCTGATCGTTTCGCACGACCGCTTTCTGCTGCGAGCAACCTGCGATCAACTATGGCTTGTCGATGATCAGCGGGTCATCGATTTCAAAGGGGACCTGGACGATTATCGCCGCTGGCTGGCCACCCGGGACAACAGCAGCGATGCTGAAGAGCCGCAACAACAGGATGGCACCAACGCATCTTCCCGCAAAGATCAAAAACGCCTGCAGGCACAGCAGCGCCGTCAACTGCAGCCATTGAAAAGAAAGGCTGAGCAGTTCGAGGCGAGCGTAGAGAAGCTGCAACATCAGAGTGAAGCTCTGGAGAAACAGCTGGCTGACAGCGGCATTTACCAGGAACAGCGTAGACAGGAGCTCAAGCAACTGCTCGAAGAGAAAGGAGGCATCGATGCCGAATTGGCTGAGACCGAAGAGAGATGGATGCAAGCCCTGGAGGAACTGGAAGCAGCACAGCGAACCTAAAATTTAAAACCCCTCACTTCGTCAACAGCGTATCGCTGCCGCCGCAGTGATCACCCGCCGCCTCTTCACTCTGCGGACTTCTCCTGAGGAAGGCTTTATAGGCGGAGGTGCAGCCCAGGGGCACGACGATCATCGTCAGCGGCACGGCCACGATTGGTCCGAACAGCAGTGAAACCGCCATGCCTTCGAAGATCGGGTCAAAAATAATCGCCACGGCGCCTGCCATCATGGTCAAATCTGTGACCCAGATGGGACGCATGCGTATCTGCCCGGCTAAAACCACCGCCTGCCGAACAGGAACCCCTCTATGCACCTCGTTGCGGGCAAAATCAACCAGCAGGATCGAGTTGCGCACCTCGATGCCGGCCAGCGCGATAAAGCCGATCATGGAGGTCGCGGTAAATTCAGCTCCCATGAGCCAGTGCCCTGGAATGATGCCGATCAGCGTCAGCGGAATGGGAGCCATGACAATCGCCGGATGAATGAAATTGCCAAATTCCCACACCAGCAGGATATAGATCAACACCAGCGCAGCGGCAAATGCAATGCCCATATCACGGAAAGTCTCATAGGTGACGACCCACTCGCCGCTCCACTCAAATCCTGACACGGCATCATCCTGCGGCGCTCCGGTGAGAGTGCCGCTGATCTCAACCCCGTCAGGTGTCTGATAGTGATTGAGCTCCTCCTCAACCGACATCATGCCGTAGATAGGTGCCCCCAGCCTGCCCTCCATCTCTCCCACGACGTACTCCATGGGACGCAGATCCTTATGGTAGATGATGGGATCCTCGGCCACTTTGACGAATCGACCGACTTCCGATAGCGGAATATTAGCTCCGCTCTCGGTTGGAATCGGCAAAGTGGTAAGCCGGCTGATCTCCGCCCTGACGGAAAGCGGCAGCTGTATGACCAGATAGGTCGGCTCCAGTTCGCGGCTGCGCTTCACATCTCCCAGTTTATAGCCGCCCATGGCCATCGCCAGATTTCTATTGATACTCTCGACAGAGACACCGCGGCGTGTCGCCTTCTCCGTATCCACTTCAAAATGCCAGCGTTCGTAAGCGTCCGCCATATAGGTATCGACATCCACCAGGTTTGGAGCATCGATGAACATCTGCTCCATATCCCTGGCAACCTGCTGACGCGTCTCATGATCCGGACCATACACCTCGGCAACCATGGTCTGCAGCACCGGCGGTCCGGGAGGCATCTCGACAACTGCAATTTTGGCGCCAAAGCGATCTGCTATCGGCGTCAGCAGATTACGCACCGATTCAGAGATCTCATGACTGCTGCGCTCACGCTCTCTTTTGTCCAGCAGCATCACCTGGATATCCGCCTGCCATGGCTCGGCGCGCAGGTAGTAGTGGCGCACCATGCCGTTGAAGTTGTAGGGTGAAGCTGTACCGACGTAGGTTTGCAGGGCGGTCACCTCGGGAACTGTGCGCAGTGCATCAGCCAGCTGCGAGGTGAAATTCGCCGTATCAGGCAGGGTCGTCCCTTCCGGCAGATTGATCAGTACATTGAATTCAGGCTTGTTGTCGAAGGGCAGCATCTTCACCGTCACCGCCTTGGTGTAAAACATCGAGAGAGCGGCGAAGAAGGCGATCACGATCACCGCGATAAACACCCGTCCCTTGAAACGGCTCCTGATCAGCGGTTCGATAAAGGGACGGTAGATGCGTCCGATGAGCTCCTGGGTCTCCCTCTCACGCCGCTCGGCCTTCTGCAAAACTTGCAGCTTCGGCCGCATCTTATAGGCAAACCAGGGAGTAAAGACAAAGGCGGCAAACAGGGAGAAGAGCATCGCCACTGAACCAAACAGTGGAATCGGAAACATGTAGGGCCCCATCATGCCGCTCACAAGCCCCATGGGCAGCAGCGCCGAGAGCACCGCCAATGTTGCAATAACAGTCGGATTGCCGACTTCGCGCACTGCATCGACCGCTGTGTCGATGCGCGTCTCGCCATCATGCAGCCAGCGCCGAAAGATGTTTTCCACCACCACTGTGGCATCATCGACGAGGATGCCAATCGAGAAGATCAGTGCGAACAGGCTCACGCGGTTGATCGAGTAACCCAGCGCCCAGGCAGACCAGATGGTAATCAAAATGACCACAGGGATGATGGCCACCACGACAATAGCGGGGCGCCGCCCTATCGTGATCCATGACAACAGGGTCACTGCAACGGCAGCGCCCAGCAGTGACAGCAACAGCTCATTGACCTTGTCATTGGCTGTCTTGCCATAATTGCGCGTGATCGTGGCATGCACATTTTCAGGGATGATGCGCCCCTTCAGCGACTCCACTTTATCCAGGATGGCATTGGCGACGCTGACGCCGTTTGTGCCCTCCTTCTTGGCGATCGCG
Source organism: Gammaproteobacteria bacterium (assembly GCA_030620735.1). Classification (GTDB taxonomy): domain Bacteria; phylum Pseudomonadota; class Gammaproteobacteria; order Chromatiales; family Chromatiaceae; genus Sva-25. Next base: position 178 of record JAUXDV010000214.1, on the reverse strand, counting down.
ATGGTGACAGCAGCTGCTCCATTTGTCAGAACCGCATCAGCATCTGCCGCAGGTCCGCTGATATAGGTCACCACCTGCGTCGTCTCTTCAGCGCCATCCAGCACATTGGCGACATCCGAAACATAGACAGGGTTGCCATAGCTGCTGCCGACCACCAGCCTGCCGACCTCATTGGCAT
>JAUXDV010000099.1 GCA_030620735.1 Gammaproteobacteria bacterium | reverse complement strand
CCCATACGGCCATGATGGCGAAGACGCCGAAAAAGAAACTCAAGCGGATGGGTGCTTCATTGCCGAGAATCCAGTCGTTCCAGTTCATAATCTGATTTCCTCTGCTATAATCAATGCAGATTTAATAAGTTCAATAGATCTCTTGAATAATTGAAGTATAGCCGGGCCTACCGATATGTCAACGCAGAATTTCAAACATGATCTCTTCAACCAGTTTGCGCGTGTCGCCAAGGCGATGAGCAGCGGCTACCGGCTGGAACTGCTGGAGTTCCTGGACCAGGGAGAGCGCAGCGTCGAAGCCCTGGCGCAGGTCTCTGGTCTCACGGTTGCCAATACCTCCCAGCATCTGCAGCAGCTCAGGCAGGCTGGCCTGGTCGCCAACCGCAAGCAGGGTCACAAGGTATTTTACCGTTTGAGCGGTGCGGATGTGTCGGCCCTGCTCGGCACTCTCAGAGATGTGGCGGAGCGGCGCCTGGCCGACGTGGATCGTCTTGTCGATGACTATCTCAAGGTGAAAGACAACCTTGAACCTGTGCCTGCGGCGCAACTGCTGCAGAGGGTGCGGGACGGCCTGGTGACCGTACTGGATGTGCGCCCGCCGGAGGAGTATGCGGCAGGGCATCTGCCCGGCGCCATCAATATCCCCCTGGCGGAGTTGGAGAAGCATCTGCATGAGCTCGACCCATCGCGGGAGATTGTCGCTTACTGCCGTGGTCCACATTGTGTGCTGGCCTTTGATGCCGTCTGCAGACTGCGTGACAAGGGGATGACGGCCAGCCGTCTGCATGGAGGGCTTCCCGAGTGGCGGCTGGAAGGATTGCCGGTTGAGACTTCTTGAACAGGAGAAGATTGAATATAATACCTGTGCCCACTTTTTTGGATAATCCTTTGGCGGAATAGCAATATTGATATGAAAGAGATCAAAGTCTGGGGGTAACTATTCAGCATATTGTCAGGAGACGGTGGATAAGCCGGAGGAGTATAGTTCGGGACGGGTATCGGGGGCGCGGTCTTCTGGAGACAGACCCTGTCATTTTGAGGTCATGACATTTCCAGGAGAGTATAATTAATATGTCTCCAGATGCTTTATGTCAGGGGTTATGCATGAATACTGGAAATTTTGTTGGACGCTTGTTACTGGCAACTCTGTTGCTGGTCAGCGGGTTTGCAAATATTGCAGCCGCAGATAGATTCTGCACGCCTTTCCTTAATGGCAAAGTCAAGCAGTCCGTGCTTGACACCATGCTTCATGCAGCAAAAAAAGGCTACTTATATCGTGTTCAATCTGCAACTTCCGAGGTGAAATTCTGTATTGACAGCAAGTTCAGTCATGTGGAGGGGAGGTTCAAGGATATCGAGGGTGGTATCGCCATGCAGTCCGGCATTGAAAACCGTGGCCAGGCGTTGCTCTCTATCGATGTCGATAGCGTGTCAGCCTCAAATGCACTGGTTGAAAAAGTGATCAAAAGTGGAACCTTTATTGATGTCGAGCATTATCCCGAAATTCTATTTGTCAGCACCGGATTTGAGTGGTTGATCGGAACTTCAGGTGTTGTGAAAGGGAATCTTACTCTTCATGGAGTCACCAGGCCGGTTACGTTCAATGTGAAGTTGAGTGATGTCAAGGGAAGCAAGGTCGGCAATAGCGACACCATTCTGATCAAGATGACCGTGCCTATCAGTCGTGCAGATTTTGGCATGACAAAAAGGAAATTGCTGGTCAGTGATTCAGTCAAGCTATGTATGAATGTCCAGGCGAAAAGAACAAATCTTTCATGCACGCAATGTCATAATGAGTAGGTTTTAGGTTTTAGGTTATGTCAAGAATCTTGCTCTATTGAGCAGCATCAATCGTAGCTGATCTGCGTGATGATGTAACTCCTGGCTCCGTCTGGTGTGCGGACATTCACTTCGTCATCCAGGTGACGTTTGAGCAGCGCCTTCGCCATGGGCGAATCCATGCTGATGTAGTCGCTGTGCTGATCAAATTCGTCCGGTCCGACGATGCGATAGCGATGCTCGGCGCCTGTCTCATCCTCGAGGGTCACCCATGCGCCAAAAAACACCTGCTGTTTAAAGTCAGGTCTTGCGCCGGCAACGATGAGGACCGGCAGGCGATGCTGAAGATAGCGGATGCGCCGGTCGATGCCGCGCAGCTCTTTTTTACGGTAGATATATTCGGCATTTTCGGAGCGGTCTCCTTCGGCTGCGGCAGCCGAGAGGATTTTGACGACATGGCGGCGGCGCTTCCAGATGGTTTTTTCTTCAGCCTGGAGTCGTTCAAACCCCTCGGCGGTGATGTAAGGTGATTTAGGCGCGGCAGGTGGACGGTATCTTGACATAATCTGTAGAGCGCCAAAGGTGCCTCAGGAGATAAAGTTGAGCCAGTTTTTCAGCGCCAGCACAATCTTGTCGTTATCCAGCGTGACCTCCTTGTTATTGTCAAGAGAGAGATTGCCGATGGCTGCACTCTCCTGCGTCAATGTGATTGTGAAGCTGTTGCCGGTATGCACAAGCGGGGCATCTGCTTGACTGGCTCCATGGATTCGTTGCAGCAATTCACGGCAGGTGACGGCGTCATCCTGGATGTCCGACTCCAGCAGTTGGGCCAGTGCGCTGCTCTCTTCGTCGTTGCCCACAGCTCTGGGTGCGTTGTCGTCGTCACGATAAAATCGCAGCTTGCTCATCTTTTTCTACTCGGATTGCGTATATAGATCGGGTATGCGGTATTGATTCTGCCGTCATTCAGCACATAGCCTTCGATCGGGAAGCCATGGCCGGAGGGGCCGCGCCATGGTTGTGTTTTCCCCTGTTTGCGGTTGCTGTAGGCGTGCAGCACCGCCTTGATGATTTCAGCAGGCTCCATCGTATCTGGATACATGGTTGAGAACTTCTTTTTCCACTGCTGTGATCGCTTGTCATAGATGCCAACATGCGCCGTGTAGACGCCCGCCTGGTTTGGCCGGCTCTTGACCTTCAGGATCTTTGCATCTTTGGGGGTCTGCCCGTTGGTTTTGGCATGAAAGCCGGTTGGTTTGCCGCGACGGTTGATTTCACCGATGAAAATATGGGTGGCATTGACAGCCGGGGAGGTTTGGGTCCACAGCTTCCTCTCTGCAAATGCATTGCCGCAGCCCAGAATAAGGCTCAGCAGCAGAATGAATATGAGCTTGTAACGCTTTGGCATAGTGTTCTCTATAAGGTAAGACTATCCTATCAGATTTGATCTCTGTTTTGATCTATAATGCGGGGAAAATTGTGCTTTCGCAGAGCATGTGTTCTTGTTCCCACGCTCCTGCGTGGGAATGCAGAAAAGTATCATTACTCAAAGCATCAACATGGCAACAGGCTTGAATTGACCCCTATGGCAAAAAAACAGCCGCCACTTATCAAGATTCGTAATCTCTCTTTTTCACGTGGTGAGAAGGTGATTTTCGATGGTGTCGATGTGGACATTCCTCATGGAAAAATTACCGCAATCATGGGGCCGAGCGGATCCGGTAAAACAACGCTGCTGAAGCTTATAAGCGGGCAACTGACGCCTGAATCTGGAACAGTGGAAGTTGATGGTCAGCACATTCATGAGCTTGGAACACGCCAGCTCTATCGCCTGCGTATGCGCATGGGGATGCTGTTTCAAAGCGGCGCCCTGCTGACGGATCTGAGTGTCTTTGATAATGTCGCCTATCCCCTGGTTGAGCACACTCATCTGCCCCAAACCATGATCAGGAAACTGGTGCTGATGAAACTCGAGGCGGTTGGTCTGCGCGGAGCGCATGATTTGATGCCGTCGGAGTTGTCAGGAGGCATGGCGCGCCGGGTTGCGCTGGCGCGGGCCATTGCGCTCGACCCGATGATGATTCTCTATGACGAGCCTTTCAGCGGTCAGGACCCGATCTCCATGGGGGTGCTGGTGTCACTGATCCGCCGTCTCAATGATGCCGCCAGGATGACTTCGGTGATCGTCTCCCATGATGTGCATGAAACCGCATCGATAGCAGATTTGATCTATGTGATTTCAGAGGGCAGGGTGATCGAGTGCGGGACTCCGCAGGCGTTGTTAAATTCGAAAAAACCCTGGACCAGACAATTTATGCTGGCGCAGGCGGATGGCCCGGTGCCTTTTCACCACCCCGCGCCTTCGCTGGAAGCTGATTTTCTGGGGGAGAGCTGAATGAATTTTGTCGCCCGGCTGGGACGCAGCTCCATCGACATGGTGCGCGGCGTTGGCAGGGCCATGCAGTTGTTGTGGCAGATTCTCGGCAGCAGTTATGTGGTGGTGCTGCGGCCACGGGAATTTTTTCTGCAACTCTACTCTGTGGGAGTGCTCTCCCTGCTGATCGTCAGTATCTCCGGTGTATTTGTCGGTATGGTGCTGGCGCTGCAAGGGTATTATATTCTGTCGCGTTTCGCTGCCGAGGCGATGCTGGGGGTGATGGTCGACGCATCTCTGGTGAGGGAGCTTGGCCCGGTAGTGACTGCGTTGCTATTTGCCGGGCGCGCCGGTTCTGCTTTGACGGCCGAGATCGGCCTGATGAAGGCGACAGAGCAGCTCTCGGGGCTGGAGATGATGGCGGTGAATCCTGTCAGCCGCATTCTGACGCCGCGATTTTTCGCCGGGCTTGTAAGCATGCCTATACTGGCAGTCATTTTCAGTGCGCTGGGAATTTACGGCGGCCATTTTGTCGGCGTTACCCTGATGGGGGTGGATGACGGCACATTCTGGTCACAGATGATCGCCTCGATTGATTTTTATGACGACGTCATGAACGGCGTCATCAAGAGTTTTGTGTTTGGCGTCGTCTGCACCTGGATAGCGCTGTTCCAGGGCTATGACGCAGTGCCGACAGCAGAGGGGGTCGGCCGCGCCACAACGCGCACCGTGGTGCACTCTGCATTGGCTGTGCTGGCGCTGGATTTTTTATTAACTGCATTGATGTTTGGAGAGATCTGATGCGAAAGGGTTCCGTAGGAGTTGAGGTGATGGTGGGCGTGCTGGTGCTTGCCGGCGCCGCGGCGCTTTTTTTCCTTGCAATGAGCGCCAGTAATTTTGCCAGCTTTGAGGAGCAGGACGGCTATCTTGTCGAAGCCAGATTCGATAATATCGGTGGTCTCAAGGTGCGCTCGCCCGTGACCATGGCGGGGGTCATGATCGGACGGGTGAAAGCCATCGAGATCGATGACCAGACATTCGAGGCGGTGGTCTCGCTCTCGATTCAGGCCCGCTACGATCAAATTCCGCAGGATACCTTCGCCAAAATATTGACGCAGGGGCTGCTCGGAGAGCAGTATATCGGACTGGACCCCGGAGGCAGTGAAGAGCTGCTCACAGAGGGGAGTGTAATCACCATTACGCAGTCGGCGCTGGTGCTGGAGGATATGGTGGGGCAATTTATTTTCAGCAAGGCTGAGGAGGGGAAATGAAGAGAATGTATAAATACTTTACGCTGGGAGTCGGCATGACGCTGATGTTGTGCATGGTTTCTACCCTGCAGGCGGCCAGTGATGATGACATAACCCTGCGCAAGGCGCAGGATCTGACAGATCGCGTTCTGAAACGATTGAAGAGCCGCAAGTCGGAATTAAAGTCTCATCCCGATCGTATATCCGGCGCTGTCGGTGATATCGTCAAGTCGACATTCAATTTTTCAGCGATGACAACTACTGCAATGGGGAAGCATTGGCGTAAAGCCTCCTCGTCGCAGAAAAAGAGGGTCACTGATGCCTTCGGCAATCTGCTGATACGCACTTATGGTCTGGCGTTATTGAACTACACAGGAAAGCCTGTTGAATATGGCAAGCCGCAGCGCTCCAAGGATAACAAGCGAGTCGTGATCCCCAGCAAGGCATTTCCCCCCAGTGGCAGGCCGCTCTCGATTCGTTACTATATGAGCAAAAGCGGTGCACAATGGCGAGTCTACGATGTCAAGATTGACGGTGTCAGCCTGATGACCAACTACCGTGAAAATTTCAACAGCGAGATTCGCAAGGGCGGCATTGACGGCCTGATCAAGAGCCTGAGCAGACGTGCAGCAGCAAAGTAACAGCGCCGAACTCAAGCAGGCTGGCGATGGGCGGCTGACTCTTTCCGGAGCTCTGGATTTTGACACTGTTGCCAGGTTGCGGCCGCTGCTGCGCCGCTATCTTCGACCGGGTGAAACAGTCTCGGTCAACCTCAAACGGGTAGGCCACTGCAACAGCGCCGGACTGGCCCTGCTGCTGCAGTGGGTTGAAGATGCCCGCCAGCAGGGAAGTACAATTCAGTTTCGTAATCTCCCCCACTCCCTGACTGAAATTGCCGATTTATACAATTTGAAAAGCCTGATCCCGGTTGTTTGATGGTGTTACGGAAAAATTTAACCACGAAAGTCACGAAAAGCACGAAATTTTAAAAACCTGTGTGAGCGCCGTCATTGCGAGGGAGCCTAAGCGACTGCGGCAATCTCAGGGAGTTGGTGAAATGCTGGGAGATTATAAATTACATCCTTGTAATTTATCCTTCGGGTCGCACAAGGTGTGTTCAATTTTGCTCCGAGCAAAATTAGTGCCGCGCTGCGCTCGCAATGACGCATGGCAGTCTCCGAGTCATTCTTCATCCTTTTTCTGATCTTCAATCATCGAGATGGCGTGTTGCAGTTTGTGCAGCAGCTCATCCTGCTGATCTGCAGGGACTTCATTGAGATTGATCTTGAGTTCAAAGCCGGGCTCTAGATACTGCATCTCCGGTTTGCTCGTCCCGGTCTGCCGATGTCCCAGCACGCGACTGGGTGTTACCTCACGTGCAAACCCCTTGACTTGAATCGCCTCGACCTCTTCAAGCAGAAAGATTTTCTCCACCAGGGTCCTGGTGTCGGCAGAGATCAGGATCTCTCCCGGCTGTGCGGCACTTTCGAGACGGCTGGCAAGGTTGACCGTATTGCCGATGATGGTGTACTCCATGCGCAGTTCACTGCCGAAGTTGCCGACTGTGCAGAATCCACTGGCTATCCCCATACGCACTGAGAAATCATGACTGAAGCCGCGCAATTTCCACTCCTTGCGCAGATCCTCGATGGCTTCGCGCATCTCCATCGCCATAGCGACACAGCGTTCGGCATCTTTTCCAGGCCCCTCTGTTTCCGGATCGCCAAAGAAGACCAGCACCGCATCGCCGATAAATTTGTCCAGGGTGCCGCCGTGTTTGATCACCACTGCA
>JAUXDV010000130.1 GCA_030620735.1 Gammaproteobacteria bacterium | reverse complement strand
TTGAGGGGTTCCACGAGGATGATTCCAAACAGGTAGGAAACGATAAACCAGATGACAAGACAGAAGGCGACCAGCCTCAGGTTTGCCTTCCAGTATGCAGATGCTGAGTTGTCACTCATAGGTGTAATCTCCGCTTAGTGATTGATTTTATTACCGAACCTCATTTTCACTCAGAAGGTTTCGGTTTATTGTCGGATGAAGGATCGGCTTCATAAATTTACACAAACAGCGTGTACATTTATCAGGCCGCGAATATCACCCTGTCGGCAAGTGTAATGCAAACTGCTCAGATATGGGGATTTTTTTAGGTATTTTCCCTTGTTTCCACGAATTATCGTGTGAATCAGTGAGAATCACAGGGTGGTATAAGCGCTAGCGCATCCCACCATGATGCTGATAAGCTTCAGCCCCAGATATTTCACTCTCTCCCGGATCAATGGTAACCACACAAGACTACACAACCGAGGGCATCGAACGCATGGCGATGCGCGAGTTTACCGAGAAGGCGTACCTGGATTACTCCATGTATGTCATTCTTGACCGCGCCCTGCCGAATATCGGTGATGGACTCAAGCCGGTGCAGCGCCGCATCGTCTATGCCATGTCCGAACTGGGATTGTCGGCGACTGCAAAGTTCAAGAAGTCAGCGCGCACTGTCGGTGACGTGCTGGGTAAATTTCACCCGCATGGCGACAGCGCCTGCTATGAAGCGATGGTGCTGATGGCGCAGCCGTTTTCCTATCGTTATCCTCTGGTGCAGGGGCAGGGCAACTGGGGAAGCCCGGATGATCCCAAATCATTTGCCGCGATGCGCTATACAGAGGCCCGTCTTACTCCCTATGCCAAATTGCTGCTGCAGGAGTTGGGGCAGGGCACTGTTGACTGGCAACCCAATTTTGATGGCACCCTGGATGAGCCCGTGGTGCTGCCTGCAAGGCTGCCGAATGTGCTGCTCAACGGCGGCTCCGGTATTGCCGTCGGCATGGCGACGGACATTCCGCCGCATAACCTGCGTGAAGTTGCTGCAGCCTGCATTCACCTCATCGATCATCCGAAGGCGACGCTCGAGGAGTTGCACGAATATATTCCCGCACCAGATTACCCGACCGAGGCGGAGATCATCTCTCCGCCATCCGACCTGCTGAAAATCTATGCAACGGGTCACGGCAGCGTGCGCATGCGCGCGCGCTGGGAAGTGGAGCATGGTGAGGTGGTGGTGACGGCGCTGCCGTACCAGGTCTCCGGCTCCAAGGTGCTGGAGCAGATTGCGGCGCAGATGCGCGCTAAAAAACTGCCGTGGGTCGAGGACCTGCGCGATGAATCCGATCATGAAACGCCCTCCAGAATGGTGATAGCGCCGCGCTCCAACCGGGTTGATATCGAGCGCATGATGTCGCACCTGTTTGCCAGCACAGATCTGGAGCGCACCTATCGCGTCAACATGAATGTGATCGGAACCAATGGCCGCCCGCAGGTGAAAAACCTGCGTATGATGCTCAAGGAGTGGCTGGAATTTCGTTTTGATACTGTGCGTAGACGCATTGAGTACCGCCTTGCGAAAGTCAAACAGCGCCTGCATCTGCTCGATGGATTGTTGATTGCCTTTCTGAATATTGATGAAGTGATTCATATCATCCGCACCGAAGAGCATCCTAAAGCGGCGCTCATGCAGCGCTTTGATCTGTCGGAACTGCAGGCGAATTACGTTCTCGATACCCGCCTGCGCCAGCTGGCCAGACTCGAGGAGATGAAGATTCGCGCCGAGCAGGAAGAGCTGGCGGCAGAGCGTGACAAGCTGGAGCTGCTGCTGAGTTCAAAGCAGCGCATGAAAACCCTGATTCGCAAGGAGATTCAGGCTGACGCCGAAGAGTATGGTGATAAGCGCCGCTCCCGGATTGTTGTGCGTGATGCAGCCGAGGCGCTGCGTGAAACCGATCTTGCGCCGAGTGAGCCGGTCACCGTGGTGTTGTCTGAGAAAGGCTGGGTGCGCTCCGCCAGGGGGCATGAGATCGATGCGGCGGGATTGAACTACAAGGCCGGCGACGGCAATCTTGACAGCGCCAGGATGCGCAGCAATCAGCCGGCGGTATTTCTCGACTCCTGCGGCCGCAGCTACTCGATCAGCGCGCATACGCTGCCCTCTGCGCGCGGACAGGGGGAGCCGCTGACAGGACGGCTGTCGCCCCCCGCAGGAGCCACCTTTGTTGCCGTGCTCGGCGGCGATGAGGAGCAGTGGTATCTGATGGCGTCCGATGCCGGGTATGGCTATCGCGTGCAGATGAAACATCTGCTTGCGAATAAAAAAGCAGGCAAGGCGGCGCTGCGCCTTCCAAAGAACGCCAGGGTATTAAAACCCGCGCCGATTATGCAGCAGGATGACCGCCTCGTCGCTATCACCAACGATGGCCACATGCTGGTCTTTGCTGTTTCGGAACTTCCGGTAATGAGCCGGGGCAAGGGCAACAAAATCATTGGCATCCCGGCGAAAAAAGCGGCCTCCAGGGAGGAATTCGTCGTCGCCCTGGCCTGTGTATCTCCGGGTGGGGTGCTCAGAGCCTGGTCGGGCAAGCGCTATCTGAATCTCAAAAGCGCCGACCTCGACGCCTACGCCGGAGAACGCGGCCGCCGCGGCAATAAACTGCCGCGAGGATTCCAGAAGATCGATAGAGTAGAAGTGATCTAAAACTTAAAACCTCACCATGGTAGCAGTTACCCAGAGACTTCCAGACGAGCATCTTACTAATGATGCTATCGACGCATGGCTGGCGCTATTTCCGCCAGCAGAAGATGCTGAGGTTCGCCGCAAACTTGGCGAGGCGGCCCACTCTGTACTCGATCTTTTTGCCGAGCAGGAGGAGCGCAGCGGACAACAGCTGGCGCTCTATATTCTGCATGTTGCAGATATCCTCGCTCAGTTCGACATGGATGAAAACACCCTGATTGCAGCAATACTCCATCGCACCCTCTCCGCGCACATCTTCGATCATGACACTCTACAGCAGCGCTATGGCGAATCTGTTGCACGGCGCATCCAATCCCTGGACAAGATTCACCAACTGACCCCCGGTGTGCTGGCAGATCGTGAAGAGAAGGGGGAGGGGCACTCCGAGAATCTACGCCGGCTGCTGCTGGGACTCTCAGGTGATGTTCGCGTCATCATGATCATGCTCGCCGAGCGCGTACATCTGATGCGTCGCCAGGAGTCTTTCTCAGAGTCAAACCAACATAGATTCAGCCGCAATACACTGGATATTTTTGCGCCGCTCGCCAACCGTCTCGGCATCTGGCAGATCAAGTGGGAGCTCGAGGATCTCTCTCTACGCTATCTGCAGCCTGAACAATACCGCGAGATCGCGATTCGTCTCGAAGAGCGGCGTGATGAACGTCTATCATCTATCAAGGGCGTGATCATAAAGCTCAACACAGTTTTCGAGGAGCAGGGCATCCATGCGCAGATGAGCGGCAGGCCCAAACATATCTATAGCATCTGGAGAAAGATGCAGCGCAAGGATATGGACTTCTCGCACATCTTCGATGTCCGCGCCGTGCGCGTACTGGTCGATTCGATCGCAGAGTGCTACAGCGCACTCGGCGTCGTTCACGGCTTATGGCGGCATATTCCGCAGGAGTTCGATGACTACATTGCGACGCCCAAGGCAAACCTCTACCAGTCGATTCATACGGTAGTGATCGGCGATGATCAACGCCCGCTTGAGATCCAGATACGCACACACGAAATGCATGAACATGCCGAGCGTGGTGTTGCCGCCCACTGGCGCTATAAGGAGCAGCGTGGTGAAAACAGGGATCTTGAACGCCGCATCGAATGGATGCGCCAATGGCTGGAACAGCGTGATGATCTCGATGAACAGCCGCAGCTGCAGAGCGATGATGATCAGCAGCATATCTATGTGCTGACTCCGCAGGGAAAGGTGATCGAACTGGGGTATGGGGCGACGCCGATTGATTTTGCCTACGCGATTCATACCAGCGTTGGACACCGCTGCCGGGGCGCCAAGGTGGATGGCAGAATTACTCCATTGACGCAGCCGCTGCTGAATGGCCAGACTGTCGAGATTATGACTGCCAAACAGGAGCAGCCGTCGCGAGACTGGATGAGCTCACGCCTGGGTTATGTCAGATCTTCCAGAGCGCGCAGTCGTATCCGTCAATGGTTTCGCCAACAGGATTATGATACCCATGTCGAGGCGGGAAAGGAGAGCCTGGAGCGAGAAATAATGCGTCTCGGGACCACCAGGGTCAAGCTATCGAAGATTGCACGCCACTTCAACATGAAGAGTGAGGAGGGTCTTTATGCCGCTATTGGCCGTGGAGATATATCGCCGGTGCAGGTGGCGGGCTGGGATCGTCGTCAGCAGGAATCCGGGAAGCCTGCACCGAAACGCCGCCGTAAACAGCTGCCGGGAAAAACGCCTCGGTTGATTGTGCAGGGTGTTGATGATCTCCTGACCCATCTGGGACAGTGCTGTAAACCTGTGCCGGGCGATGAAGTGACGGGCTATATCACCAGGGGACGGGGCATCACGGTGCATCGCAAGGATTGTTCCGTAGTGCAGCACATGAGCGAGGAGGAGCAGCAGCGCCTGATTGAAGTGCAGTGGGAGTCTGATGAGAGTGACAGCGGTGAATTCAAGGTTGATATCCGCGTCATTGCGCTGGATCGCAAGGGGCTGTTTCGCGATATCTCTGCGATCTTTTCGAATGAAGAGATCGATATCACCACGGTAAGAACCCATTCGAACCTCAAAAAACAGCAGGCGGTGATGCGTTTTACGGTTGAAATTAGTGATATCGTCCAGCTACAGGGACTGTTGGAAAAACTCAACCTGAGTCCCGATGTCATCAAGGCGATGCGCACGACTTGAATAAAGGTTTTAAGTTTTAGGTTTTAGGTTTTAGGTTTTAGGTAAAAGAGAAATTGCGCAAATTGTAGGAGCGGTCTTGTCACCGCGAAATATCAATAAACGAGAAAATAGCATGTCAAAAATCACCATCATCGGAGCGGGTTTTGCGGCGTTGACAGCGGTGCGCAAGCTGCGTGCACAGGATGTCGGACTGGAGATCACGCTGATCGCCCCGCGTGCGGAACTCCACTACCTGCCGGGCATCATCTGGATTCCTGCAGGGCTGCGCAAGCGCAGCGATCTGATTGTCCCGCTGGACAATTATTTCAAACGCAATCGTGTGCACTTTTTCCAGGCCAGGGTGACGGGGTTGCGTGATGGCGGCCGGGTGGTCGAAACAGACCAGGGAGAGGTTGAAAATGATGGATTGGTCATTGCTACAGGCGGCCGTTTTATCAAAAAACTGCCGGGCATCGAAAACGTCATCACTCCCTGCGAGGGAATCACTGCTGCCGAGAAAATTCGTGACCGTCTCAAGGAGATGCAGGGGGGAACCATCGCGATCGGGTTCAGCGGCAATCCCAAAGAGCCGAGCGCCATGCGCGGCGGGCCGATGTTCGAGTTTCTGTTTGGCATCGACACGCAGCTGCGTCTTGAAAAACGGCGTGACAAATTCAAACTGGTATTCTTCAGTCCAGCAGCCAATCCCGGCAATCGACTTGGACCAAAGGCGGTTGATGTTTTACTCAAAGAGATGAAGAAGCGTGATATCACTACCCACCTGGGCCATAAAATGAAGAGCTTCGAGAACAACAGGGTGGTGACCGAGGGTGGGGAGTTCGATGCCGACCTGATTCTTTTCATGCCGGGCATGACCGGCAACAAGTGGTTCGACAACAGTGAACTGCCGCGCTCTGATGGCGGCCTCATTCGCGCCGACAGACATTGCAAGGACGAGGAGATGGAGCGGGTCTATGTGGCAGGCGATTCAGGCAGCTTTCCGGGACCTGACTGGATGCCGAAGCAGGCGCACATGGCTGACCTGCAGGCAGCAGCAGCCTCTAAAAACCTGCTCGCTGAAATGAAGGGGGAGGCTGCAGATGCAACCTTCAAGGTTGAGCTGGTGTGCATCGTCGACACCCGTGACCGTGGCATCCTGAT
>JAUXDV010000199.1 GCA_030620735.1 Gammaproteobacteria bacterium | reverse complement strand
CCGTTCAACCGCATGAAATTGCGTCACGATCTGTGGAAGAAGAAGTATCCTGATTCACACGAGGTCTATGGCATCCCCTGGACGGGCATAGCAAACGCCTCACCGGAGATCAAGGCGCTGGCCAAACCTCAAATGGATCTTTCCAAGCTGCCTTTCGACCCGTTGGAGTATATAGAGCATCTCGACCAGCTTCCATTTGACCGGAATATGAATCCGGGGATCGGCGATTAGGAGCCATTCTATCTGATGAAACGAACCGCCCCACCGGGCGGTTCGCTCTTTCAGGCGACAATAAATTGAGAGGAAACCATGAATCGAGAGACAAAGAAGCAAAAATTCAACACGGATTACTCACGTCGTGAGTTCATCAAGGCTGGCGCGCTAACAGTTGGCGCCGCCGCTGCACTCTCTGTGAGCGGCTACGCGACTGCTCAAGCAGTAGCCAAACCCAAGGGGTTACCTCTCTCCATGGCTGGGTACAACTTTGATCGCACCAAAGCGCTCATAGATGGCGGTGTCAAGATTGAAGGGTGTGACATTCAATTCAAGGAAATGGGTATTGGCGACATCAACACGCATGTGTTCAGCGGCCCGCAAACATTGGATGTGACTGAAATCGGTTTGCACCCCTTCATGCTGGCCTATGCCAATGACGATTTTCGGAACTACACACTGCTTCCAATTTTCCCATTGCGTCTGTTTCGTCATAAAAGTGTTTTTATTCGCACTGATCGAGGTATCAACAAGCCTGAGGATCTGCGAGGAAAAAAGATCGCCACCGCAGGCTATTCATCGACATCATTGACATGGATACGCGGAATATTCGATGAGGAGTATGGCCTGAAACCAGAAGATCTGGAGTGGATCATTTCATCGAAAGACTCCTCAGCCAAGGATGCCGGCAAGGTCTCCAAACAGGAGAACATCTTTCCTGAGGGAGTTTCGATCAACATGGGGCCTGATGGCAAGGATGAATCCGATCTGCTTGCATCCGGTGATGTAGATGCAGTGTTCCATGCCGGCGAACCAAGGGTTTATATTGAAGGCCACCCAAAAGTAGGGCGTCTTTTCCCGGACTACCGTTCGGTGGAGCGCGCCTATTTCTCCAAGACAGGCATCTTTCCGATCATGCATGCAGTTGCTATTAAAAAGAGTCTGGTGCAGCAGCATCCCTGGCTGATAGATGCCGTCTTCAAGGCCTATTCGCAATCAAAACAGAAGGCCTATGACTACATGGCTGAAGCCGCCTGGCTCAAAGACTCACTACCATGGTTCGGACAGGAGTTCGAGGAGACCCGCGCATTGATGGGCGACAACTATTACTCCTATGGCATCGAGTCCAATCGCAAAACGTTGGAGGCGCTGTTCCGCTACTCCCATCAGCAGGGGCTCTGCAGTCGCGAACTCACGATCGAAGAGCTTTTTGTGCCGGCGAGTTTAAAACTTACAGAACCTCCAACATAAAGCAACGAAAGAGATCCACAATTGGATAAATATTTCAATGACTGCAATGAGTATGGACCTGCCATTCGCTGCACCCTTCAAAATCTTCTCAAACTCACCCATCCAGCACATTGGCTGAATGTCATCCAATGTCAGCCCTTATCTTTGATCACCGAAAGCCCTTTCTGCAAAGCTTCAAATCGCTTGTTGAATGCCTCGGCATCCCCATAATCGGTAAAGTTTTCAACTAACCGGTGCGGATCCGGGGTTCGGCTGGCATGTTTGATCGGACACCAGTATTGTTCGGTGCGTGCCGCGATCTCGCGAATATATTCGATCACCCCGTTGGCATAGCTGCAATAGAGGCAGTTGAATTTCTCAATGGCATTCAGGTAGGGGAGATGCTGACGGTCGATGATCATGTATTTGGATCGGCGCACTCTTGGAATATGGTAGACCCTGAAACAGATGTGCTGGTAGATGGTCGCTGCCAGATCCAGTGCGGCAAAGGGAAGAATGAGGCTGTAGAGAATGGGCGCTGAAAAGATGTGTCCGAGGCGTGCAGATCGCAGGTAGGCCCAGATGCCGGTACGCTGGGCTCTTTGCAGCGCTATGATGCTCTGTTCAAATCGGACTCTCCCCTGATACAGGGTGTAGCGAAACAGTTCGCGCTTCTCGTCAAGCACACGATCAATCTCACTCTCCAGTTCGGCCTGCAGTTCATGCAGACGCCCGAGGATGTCGTCCAGTGTTGGATTTTTCATGGGGAGTCCTTTTGATGAGCCTGAATGGATTGTTCAATAGATGTGAAAGCGCACGCATGGTCTGATCTTTATTGATTTACAGAAGCGGCAAAGGGCGACTGTAGCCAGGCGAAATGTAGCAGAGAACTAAAATCCCTGGAAACGTGTAAAACATACTGCTTTCAGCAGTTATTGCAGGATGTACTGAGGACTGAAGCTTCCGATTCCTGCTCACGCTCTATCTCCTATATCCTTGTAGGTGAAGTACACCATTTGTGAAGATCAGGATGCCTTTGCGTGCTTCTCGGGCGCTGTTTGACCTGCCTCCATTCCGTAGAGTTCGAACACATCTTGTTCGTCGTCACTCACCGGAGTCAATGCCTGGTCGGTATAGTTTTTTGACTCGGGGTCGGCATCCAGGGCCTTGCGCATGCGGTGGTATTTCAACAACAGGCGCAGCATGAACCAGTGCTTGGTGATGAACTCCCTGATATAGCGCGGGTAGAACACCAGGCGACTCTCGATGGGCAGTCCGGGACGCCGATCACGGCGGTACTTGCGGCGGATATAGCCGGACTCCAGCGGATGCACACCCTCGACCACGATGCTGGCATAGAACCACACTACCGAGCCGAGCACCTTGCCGGGGCTGTAACCGCTGACAATGGCGCGGCGCATCAGGGTCTCGACGTGTTCATCTGAATAGTAGAGGTCCCAGGCCCTGCGGTTGACATCTTCCCACTCCGCTTTGGACATGGTGTCATGGGCGGTGACAACGTGATTGAGATCGTACTTGTTGAGATCCGGATCCATTGCGACCCCTTGTTCGAGCAGCTCCTTGTGGTCCTGTGAACCGGGCAGGGGAGTCAGGTAAAAAAACTCCAGCAGTTCGATCGGCAGTTCCCGCTTGATGATCTCGATGTCGCGCAATATCGACTCCGGAGTGTCTCCGGGAAATCCCAGTATGTAGCCGGCGATGGTGAACACCCTGGCGTTTTTCCACGCCAGCAGGTTTTTGCGGTACTCTTCGATACGGTTCTGCTTCTTGCGCGTCCCCTTGAGGCTCTCCGGGTTGATGTTCTCCAGGCCGATAAAGACCCGCTTGACCCCTGCCTGGGCGGACATCTCGATGAAGTCCCTGATGGTGTGGCACATGGTGTCCACCTGTAGCGAGAGATTGAAGCTGAGGTTCTCCCGCTCGCGCAGGTCGATGAGGCGTTCGTAGATAGGCTTCCAGTTGCGGTTGCGGGCAAAGTTGTCATCGGTGATGAAAAAGCGCTTGATGCCCTGCTCCAGGTGGTCGCGGATGATGCGTTCCACATCGTCGGCGTTACGGTAGCGGGACTTGCGCCCCTGCACATTGATGATGGTGCAGAAGCTGCATAAAAACGGACAGCCGCGGCCGGCGTCAAAACTCGCCTGGCTGCCGACGGTGTGCTTGACGGTTTCGATGGGGGCGAACGGCGTCGGCGCGTTCTCCATCTCCGGCAGCTCCTCCATGTAGTTGTAGATGGGCTGCAGCTCACCCCGCCAGGCATCCTGCAACACCTTGTCGAGGCGTCCCTCTTCGGCCTCGCCGGCAAATAGCGACACGCCAAGATCCAGCGCCTGCTGCAGTTCCGGGGTCAGCTCCGGCAGCATCGACAGCACCCCGCTGACGTGAAAGCCGCCGATGGCGACCTGGATATCCAGTGCGCGGAATTTTCGCGCCAGGTCCAGGGCGTGCGGATACTGGTTCGACTGCACCCCGACGAGGGCGACGAGTCCATTGCCGCCGTCTTTTTTGATCATGCGCGATATCTTATCGACTTTTACGCGGATGTTGGTCTCATCCATGGCCGTCAGCTTGATCTCGACGTCGTCCCCCAGCACCTGCCGCTGCACACAGTCGGTCGCCAGGCCCTGCAGCGTGGCCAGCGTATTCGAGGGCATGCCCGAGCGCCACCACTGGATGAAAGTCGGATCGTA
>JAUXDV010000184.1 GCA_030620735.1 Gammaproteobacteria bacterium | reverse complement strand
ATGCCATGCAGCACAACATGACGGACGTCATGGCAGCGCTGTCACTGGTGGTGCATCGCGGCTGGAGTGAGAGCGCCGGCCTGCTGGCTGATTTTGAACAGCGCTGGAAGAGTGAGCAGTTGGTGATGGATAAATGGTTCAGTGTGCAGGCATCGGCTGCCGGCAGTGAGACACTGCAACGCGTCACATCGCTGATGCAGCATCCTGCATTCAACATGAAGAATCCCAACCGGGTCAGATCCCTGATTGGCGTCTTTGCCGGGGCCAACCAGGTGCAGTTTCATCGCGCGGACGGGGAGGGGTATCGGCTGCTGGCTGATGTGGTATTGCAGCTCAACAACAGCAATCCGCAGATTGCAGCACGAATGATTCGCCAGATGAGCAATTGGCGGCGTTTCGATGATCAGCGTCAGCAATTGATGAAACATCAGCTGCAGCGTATTCTTGCAGCAGATGGCCTCTCAACAGATGTCCATGAAGTGGTTTCCCGGAGCCTGGGAGTATGAAAAGAGCACTTATTGTGGTGTCGCACGGAAGCCGCCGTGAAGCATCGAACGAGGAAGTCAGACAACTTGCTCAGTTGCTGTCTGCACACCAGCAGAACAAATTTGACGATGTCTCGGCGGCGTTTCTGGAGCTTGCCGAACCATCGATTCCTGATGGCATCGCGGCGGCTGTTGAACGCGGGGCGGATGAGGTGACCGTGCTTCCCTATTTCCTCTCCGCAGGCCGCCATGTGACGCAGGATATCCCCGCAGAAGTCGATAAGGCGTGTCGTCAGAAGCCGGATGCGGTGATTCGCATCGCACCCTATGTCGGTCGTGCGCCGGAGATGGCGGAGATAGTTCTGCACCTGGCCGAAGACAACTAGAATCCTTGATTCACTAAAATGCTTGTAAATGAGTCAAGTTTTAAAAGAATCTCTCGCCAAGACGCCAAGACCGCAAAGGTTTTTCTTGGCGAGCTTTGCGTCTTTGCGAGAGATAATAATTATTTTCATGCCTCGTCAGTCTGAGGCTTGGTCTTACCGATGATGTCGAAATGGAGCGTTTACATGGTGAGGTGCTGCGACGGCAGCCTCTATACCGGTATTGCCACCGACGTACCATCCCGTATTGCGAAGCATAATGACGGCAAGGCGTCCAAATATACACGTTCAAAATTGCCGGTAGAGCTGGTCTATTGTGAGTCTGTTTCGAACCACGGCGATGCTCTGCGGCGTGAATATGCCATCAAGCAGCTTCCACCAAAGATAAAACGGGAATTGCTCTACTCAGCAATGAATAGCCTGCATACAAATATATAACCACGAAAGTCACGAAAAGCACGAAAACGGTGAAATTATCTTTCGTGTTTTTCGTGACTTTCGTGGTAAAAAAAGAGTTATAGGGTGTCGATAAGCTCCGCGCATTGCACTATGATATTGGCAGACCGTACCTGGTATTGATCTGATAAACTATCGACATCTTTTTGTAGCGATACAATCCCTTCTATGAACAAAAAACTTGATGGACCGAGTCTCATGGCGCTGCGAAAGTGCTTGCTGCTGAAAGACCTGGATCAGGAACAATTCCTCTCTATCGCTGCGATCTCTCATCAGGTGGAATTAGGAGAGCATGAGGCACTGTTTCTGCAGGGAGAGGAACTTACTTCCATCTATCTGCTGATTTCAGGCAACATGAAGCTGTTTCGCCTCACTCCCTCTGGCAATGAGAAGATCATGGATCTGATTCGTCCGGGACAAACTTTTGCAGAGGCGGCTCTGTTTCTGGGCGGCTCGCGCTATCCGGTGAATGCGACGGCAGTCTCTCCGTCAATTATCGTCGCCATTGATGCCAAAGGTTACAAGCAAACCATGGAGTCATCCATCAAGCTGTGCATGAATCTGCTTGCAAGGATGAGCGCCCGACTGCACTGGATGGTCAACGAGGTTGATCGACTGACACTGCACAATGCAACCTTCCGCCTCATTGATTTTCTGCTGAACCAGGTTGTTTCAGAAGATGGTGTCAATGAACAAATTCATCTGGATGTTCCCAAGCATGTGATCGCGTCACGTCTCTCCATGAAGCCGGAGACTTTGTCGCGTACCTTGAAACAGCTTGTTCAGAGGAAATTGATTGCCGTTCATGATTCACATGTTGAACTGCTGGATGTTGATGAGATGCGAAACCTGATTTCGCTGGAATGCGAGTAAGGAGTGACAAATGAGTAAAGAGCCAATGCAATCGACGAAGGCGCCCAAAAAGGGTGTGTTTCATTCCCCCTGGGAGAAAAGTTTCGATAAGATTTTGACTCCCTTCGAAGAGTTTATCCATCGTCAGACCACCAGTGGACTGCTGCTGATGGGGACGGCAATTATGGCGCTGGTGCTGGCGAATAGTCCCTATGCGGATGCCTACGCACACTTTATCCATACGCCGATCGGTCTATCTTTCGGCGAGTGGTCCCTGAACATGAGCCTGCAGCATTGGGTCAATGATGGGCTCATGGCGCTGTTTTTCTTTGTTGTCGGGCTGGAACTGAAGCGGGAGATGCTGGTCGGCGAGATGGCTGAACTGCGAAATGCGATATTGCCGATCTCTGCGGCGATTGGCGGCATGCTGGTTCCAGCGCTGATCTACTACGCCATCAATCCCCAGGGCGACGCAGCAATCGGTTGGGGTATTCCCATGGCCACCGATATCGCCTTCGCAGTTGGCACGCTGGCGTTGCTTGCAAGCAGGGTGCCCAAAGCATTGATCACCTTTCTTGTTGCGCTCGCAATCGTCGATGATCTGGGCGCTGTGATGGTGATCGCGATTTTCTATACCGATACGATTGCGCTGCTTCCATTGTTCATCAGTATCGGACTGTTTCTGTTGTTGCTGCTGTTCAACGTGATCGGTATCCGTAAAACGCTGCCCTATTTAATTGTAGCGGTTTTTTTATGGTATGCGATGCTGCAATCCGGGGTGCATGCCACCCTGGCGGGTATCCTCGGCGCCTTGTCGGTTCCTGCGACACCAAAATACAATCCGGAGCGTTTCAGCGAGCATGTCGGGGAGTTGATGAAGCGTTTTAAATCCAGTCACCAGCCGGGGCAAAGCATCATGACCAATGACGCACTGCGCGCCGTGGTGCAGGCGCTGGAGAATGGAGTACACAGCGTTCAAGCTCCCCTGCAGAGTCTTGAGCACCTGTGGCACATGCCTGTGGCCTATCTGGTCATCCCGATATTTGCACTGGTCAACGCAGGCATCCCACTGGAATTCGGCTCCATCGGTGAGACCATGACGCATCCGGTCATGGCCGGGGTGGTGCTGGGGCTGTTGGCCGGGAAATTCATCGGCATCTCGGGAGGCGCATGGCTGGTGTTGAAACTCGGCCTCTCCGTGCTGCCCAAAGATACAAGATTCACCCAGATCATGGGGGTCTCCCTGCTGGCTGGAATCGGATTCACGATGTCGATCTTTGTCGCCCAGCTCGGTTTTAAAGAGAGTGAGGAGTTGCTGCTGATGGCCAAGACAGGAATACTCTTCGCCTCCCTGATAGCGGGAATTTCCGGTTATATCTGGCTGTTTGTGGTGAGTGACAAATCGTCCGCTTCAAACAACGAGGCACAATGATTTTTTAACCACGAAAGTCACGAAAAACACGAAAATAGACTAAATTTCCTCGTTCCCACGTTCCTGCGTGGGAACGAAGAGTTAGTTTCGAACACAACACCGTATGCGTTTCCACCGAGGGTGGTGGGAACAAAAAACGGGTTTGTCATTTCGACCAAAGGGAGAAATCCTTTACTGGTGATGCGCAAGATCTCTCACATTCGTTCGAGATGACAAGGCAAAGCGTAGGGTGTCAATAAGCGGAGCGCATTGCACAGCAAGAGCAAGTGGCCGTCATTGCGAGCGCAGCGCGGCACTAATTTTGCTCGGAGAAAAATTGAACGCGCCTTGCGCGACCCGAAGGGTAAATTACAAGGATGTAATTTATAATCTCGAACTCTGCAAAACCATAAACGTCTGGATTGCCACGTCGTTTCACTCCTCGCAATGACATGGTTCAGCTACTGAAAATCCGGGTTTTTCCAGCCGGGTTCTGCCAGTAAGTCAGCGGGTGGTTTCAGTCTGGAGACATAATCCGCTAGCAGTTCCAGATCTCCCATTTTCATCTTCTTGACACGCTTGACCATGACGGGATCGGCGTTCCTGCGTTTGCCGTTGCGTATCCACTTGATCTGGCGCAGCAGGTACTCATAGTGCTGGCCATGGATGCGGGGATAAAATCTTTCGGCATCTCCGCCACCGTCCGGGCCATGGCATTCGGCGCATTTTCTGTAGAAGAGTTTTTCGGCCCTCTCTTCATTGATGCCTCTGCCTGTTCCGGGCGCAGGTTCCATCGGCAAGGTGTCGATATATGCAGCGACATCGGAGATTG
>JAUXDV010000128.1 GCA_030620735.1 Gammaproteobacteria bacterium | reverse complement strand
CCTTCCCGCTGGAAGTCGCTGATTTCGCCGAGTCATCTTTTGCTGATTGATCGCATGGGAGTGGTGAGAGAGCTTTACCAGACCGGAGATTTGCAGCTGCCTGATGGTCTTACGCCCAGCATCAATGATTACCTCGCCACAGATCAAACCCAGGCCTATCTCACCATCATTGACAACAAGCCATGGCTGCTGGTGTCAACAGTTGCTGAAGATGCCGCATACAATGTCATGGGAACCCTGATGTTGGTGGTCCCTGTTGACGAGGAGTTCCTGCAGAGCGCTCAGCCGGGACTCTCACGCAAGGGGGTGGTGACCGCTCTGCTGGATTCAAGTGAACAGCGTCTGTTAGCCACCAGTAATTTACATGAGATAGACGTCGGGGATGAAGCAGCAAAGATGTCAGAGGAGTATGCAGTGACTTCTCAAACATTTCTTGACAGCGGTGAAACCAATCAGGAGATGTTGTTTGCAACTTTTATACCCCTTAGCCCAATGCGCAGTATGGCGCTGCGTATTGTGCGTCTCGAACAGCGCCAGCGCGGTATAGTCGCACTCACTTTCATCGCTTTTTTCTCGCTGCTTTTCATGCTTGTTTCCAACCGTCTCAGTGCCGCACTGCGGCGTCTTTCAAAATTTTCACAGCGGGCGCTGGGGATCTCCCAACCCGTCAGGGAGAGCGGCAACCAGTTGATGATTCTTGAGGACTGGATGAAGCAGTTCATCCGCCTTGTGCGGGAAGCAAGAGAGGAGATGCGCGTTCTGCATGAATCAGAGATCCGGCAAAAGGAGGCCTTGACCACGGCGATTATGGAGACATCTCTTGATTCAATCGTTACCGTCGATCAGAGTGGTTCGATCATCGACTTTAATCCTACAGCTGAGAAGACATTTGGGTATCAGGCGGCGGATGCAAAGGGCAAGTCGGTCGAATCACTGATCATCGATACGGCCAGTCAGGTGCATTTCTCTGATGTTTTTAAGGCCGGCTTTGAGAGTGGGGAAGAGATTTGGGATTTGCGTCTTGAGATGATTGCCCACCATAGTGACGGCAGCAAGTTTCCTGTTGAAGTGGCAATCAAACCCATTTTGATTGACAGCAGTACACTGTTTACCATCTACCTGCATGATATCTCGCAGCGCCGCAAGCAGGAGCAGGAGATACGCTCACTGGCGGCCTTTCCCGGAGAGAGTCCGATTCCGGTCATGCGTGTCAATCGGAAAGGTGTGATTACCTATGCCAACGCAGCAAGCGAGCCCATGCTGGAAGCTCTCGGTGTGACCCGCATGCAGTTGATTCCTCTGAACTGGCGCACAAAAATCGAGTATGCCCTGAATCAGAATGCTGACCATGAGAGTGAGGTTGAACTGGACGGGCGCATCTATTTTCTGCTGATCGCCCCCATCGCAGGGCTTGATTATGCGAATCTCTATGCCCGGGATATGACCGAAATGCGTGCTGCCGAAGCTGATGCCCGGCGTCACCAGAGCGAGCTGGTGCATGTTTGCCGCCTCAGCAGTATGGGTGAGATGGCGACAGGGCTTGCTCATGAGCTGAATCAACCGCTGGCGGCGATTATCAATTATGCGAATGGCGCCAGGCGGCGTTTTGTCAATGGCGCCACTGGTGAGGAGCTGGTGGAACCTTTACAGAGAATCACCAGTCAGGCGGGCAGGGCAGCGCGCATCATCAAACGATTGCGGGAGATGGTTGAGCGGCAGGTTCCGGTGCGCAGCAGCGCCAGGTTGAATAACCTGGTGCATGAAGTGCTCTCATTTATGGATTTTGAGATGCGTAAAAACAACATTCAGATCAAGCTGGATCTGGCGGTTGATCTCCCGGTTGTCAGCATCGATCTGGTGCAGATTGAACAGGTGATCCTCAATATGATGCGCAACGCCGTGGATGCGTTGATAGAGGCGAAGGTATCCCCCGGTGTGATTCGCATCAGTACATCACGCAAGGATGCTATGCTGACGGTCACAGTCGAAGATAATGGTCCTGGCTTGAGTACAGAAGCCGAGAGCCGGATTTTTGAGCAGTTCTTTACCACCAAGCAGAGCGGAATGGGGGTGGGGTTGTCGATCAGTGAAACCATTATCGCTGATCATGGTGGTAAAATCAGTTATGCAAAAAGTAGCCTGGACGGCGCAGCATTTACAATATGGCTGCCAGTCATCACGCAGAACCAACAGCAGGAAGAGTCATGAATAGCAAGCCGAATCATCAGGAGAGTAATCAAAAGAGCGATCAGCAGGGAGTGGTTTTCATTGTTGACGACGATGAAGCGCTGCGTGACTCCCTGCGCTGGCTGCTCGAGTCTGTCGGAATGAAGGTGGAAACCCATGATTCGGCACACTCATTTTTGCAGAGCTACTATCCCGGCCAGTCAGGCTGCCTGCTGCTGGATGTGCGCATGCCCGGTATGAATGGTCTGGAACTTCAGGCGCAGCTGGAGAGCAGGGATGTCAGGCTTCCTGTGGTGATCATCACCGGCCATGGCGATGTATCCATGGCGGTGCGAGCTTTGAAAGCCGGTGCGCTGGATTTTATTGAGAAGCCCTTTGATGATGAACTGCTGCTGACATCGATTCAGCATGCGCTCTCACTGGATGTGGAGCAGCGTAAAAACCGTGCAACCCAGGCAGAGATCCTGGCCCGGCTGGCGCAGCTTACGAGGCGGGAGCATCAGGTAATGGAACTGGTCACCATAGGAAAAGCCAACAAGCAGATTGCGTCTGAACTCAATGTCAGCGCCAAGACCGTCGAGGCTCACCGCGCCCATGTGATGGAGAAGATGCAGGCGAAGTCACTTGCCGAGCTCGTCAGAATGTCGATGCTGGCGTCAGGCGGCGGTTAGTTTCCCGCCAATACGCTGTCCCATTTTGAGACTCTCGCCATTAGTCATGAGCTCGTCCCATGTGACGCGGTCTTTGGGGAACAGCAGGATCACTGTAGAGCCCATGTTGAATCGCCCCATCTCTTCGCCTTTGTGCAATGTCAGCTGCTGTTCTGATTGAGGCGCGTATTCCCAGCTGCTGATGCGATGTCTTACCGGCGTCACGACTCCGTCCCACACCGTTTCCATGCTGCCAACGAAGATTGCTCCCACCAGTATCATGGCCATTGGGCCGGCATCCGTGTCAAACAGGCAGATCACGCGTTCATTACGCGCAAACAGATTTGGCACTGACTCGGTCGTATACTGGCTGACACTGAAAAGGCGCCCCGGAACATGGCTCATTTTTCTCAGATGACCATCCATCGGCATATGGATGCGGTGGTAGTCTCTGGGGGAGAGGTAGATGGTTGCAAAATTGCCATCTTCAAACAGGCCTGCCAGATTGACGTCGCCCCCCAGCAACTCCAGCAGTGAATAGTCGCGGCCCTTTGCCTGGATCATGCGCCCCTGCTCGATGGACGCAGCCTGGCTCACTTCGCCGTCGACAGGACTGACAATGTCGTTTTGCCCGGCGGCAAGCGGGCGTGCGCTGCTCTCCAGCTGACGGGTGAAAAACGCGTTAAAGCTTGGATAGAGCTCTGCATCCTTGATCACTGCTTCGCTGAGATCCACATCATATTGTTTGACAACCCAGCGAATGATTCTGCTCTTGAGCGGCTTCCATTCACTGCGGGCAACAGCATACATCATGGCCGAAAGCAGATGATGGGGCAGTATTGGCATAACGGCTGTAAGCAGACGCTGCGGCCATGAGGGAGTGTCCTTGCTGGCTGGAGTAGTCATGATTCAATGATAGTTAAAATGTCAGTGGCGAGACGTTCGGGGTCTGTCAGATCGATAAAATAGGCGGCTATTTTGCCCTGCGGATTAACCAGTGAGATCGTCACACTGTGATCGATGCGGTAATTGCCCTCCTGGTCCGGCGCCTGTTGTTTGAAATAGATCGAAAACTCTTTTGCAAGAGCATGCACATCTTCTTCACTACCGGAGACGCCGATAAAGCCGGGATGGTAGCCTGTGACATAGGAGCGCAGGCGTTCAGGGGTGTCCCGCAGCGGGTCAAGCGAGACAAAGATGAATTTCAGCGACTGTTGAACTTCAGGGTTGATCGCAAGCCGGTTATAGAGCCTGACAATATTCCCCAGAGCGGCGGGGCAGAGGTCCGTGCAGTAGCTGTCGCCAAAATAGAACAGCGACCAGTGGCCTTGCAGATCTGCGTTGCTCAGGCCTGTTTCATCAGCTCTCTGCAGGGTGAAGGGAGCGATGGCTTTTTCAGGGGTATGCAGCATCGCGATGCTCCCACTTACGACTTTGCTTCGCTGGTACATATTTCCCAGGTAGTAGCTGCCAACCAGCATACCAAAGGCGGCTGCAAGCAGCAGCATGCGGCCGCCAAAGGTGAAATTCCGCTTACTCCTCATCAAACCCAAAACCTAAAACCTACCCACTCAAAACTCTGTAAGCAGCATCCAGTGCATCATCGAGAGATGCCTCATAGCCCATGTCCCGCAGTACGCTGCCGAGTGCTGTGATACACAGCATGACGTTCTTGCTGTTGCTGGCATAACCCATCAGGCCGATGCGCCAGATTTTTCCGCCCAACGGTCCAAGCCCTGCTCCAATCTCAAGGTTATAGTCATTCAGCAGACGCAGTCGCACAGCGGCATCATCGATTCCGTCGGGAATTGAGACTGCATTCAGTTGCGGCAGGCGCTCATCTTCGGGCACGATAAGGCCCAGTCCCATCGACTCCAACCCGGCCTTCAGCGCCACATGGTTATGCTGATGGCGCTGCCATGCATTCTCCAGACCTTCCTGCTGCAGAAGCAGCAGCGATTCATGCAGGGCGTAGAGGGTATTGACCGGAGCAGTATGGTGATAGGTGCGCTGGCCATCGGAGCCCCAATAACCCATTACCAGATTCAGATCGAGAAACCAGCTCTGAACCTTCGTTTTGCGATTCTGTATGACCTCGATGGCCCTGTCGCCGAAGCTGACCGGTGAGAGTCCGGGGACGCAGGAGAGGCACTTCTGGGTGCCGGAGTAGATGGCGTCGATGCCCCACTCATCGACCAGTATCGGAGTGCCGCCCAGTGAAGTCACGGCGTCGACGATGGTCAGGCAGTCATGTTTATGCGCCAGTTCGACCAGTGTTTTGGCATCGGATTGCGCACCGGTTGAGGTTTCTGCATGCACGAATGCAACGATTTTTGCATCCGCATTGGCCTTCAGCGCATCTTCGACAGCATCGATTTCGACGGCGCGTCCCCACTCTGTTTCAACCATCACCGCGATGCCGCCGCAGCGCTCTACATTCTCTTTCATGCGTCCGCCGAAAACACCGTTTTGACACACGATCACCTTGTCGCCGGGTTCGACAAGGTTGGTAAAGCAGGTCTCCATGCCGGCGGAGCCGGGCGCAGAAACAGGCATGGTGAGCGCGTTCGAGGTCTGGAATGCATATTGGAGCATCGATTTGACCTCCTCCATCATGCCGATAAAGGCAGGGTCGAGATGGCCGATGGTCGGGCGCGACATGGCTTCGAGGATACGCGGATTGACATCGGAAGGGCCTGGGCCCATCAAGGTGCGTTCAGGAGGATGGAAAGAGATTGTCATAGTGTCTGCTGCTAATTTGTTGTGAATTCAACTCATAAGTATATGGGGTGATGTCAGCAAGTAGCAACAGGGAATTTTTTCGGGTTATTGCATGATTAACTGATTTACCACGAAAGGCACGAAAAACACGAAAACAGCTAAGCTATTTGTAACTTCTCAAAAACCCAGTGCATTGTTCGAGGTAGCGTAGGATGCTGCTGAGGAACGAAGCGCATCGATCACTGGTTTACTCGACAGATACGCTTCGCAAGCTCAGCAGCATCCTACATATTGCTGCCTTGCGCGGAATTTTTGAGAGCTTACATTTTTGTGTTTTTCGTGCCTTTCGTGGTTGAAAAAGTTTTCATGACTAATGCGGAATGGCGCCAAATATCTCCGGGGGAGGGCAGAGTTCCTTGATGCGTACTGTGACCTGGGTCTGCAGGTTCATGTCATCTCCGATTTCAGGATAGCGCTCCTGGAGCGA
>JAUXDV010000333.1 GCA_030620735.1 Gammaproteobacteria bacterium | reverse complement strand
CGGGTCTCTGTTTTGTCCGCACATCGTGTGCATATTCCCGCTCGTAAATTGTCTTAATCCCCTGAATATCGGGTCTCTGTTTTGTCCGCACACCCCAATTTTATCTTTTGAAAACAGGTTGTTCCAAAGGGGGTTAGCAGAATTTCGCCTTGTCGAAAAGTTGCCTTCATTTTGTGGTCAATTTCGTTGCTTGTGGTGACAATATTGCATCAGCAAACTGCATGCTGTCAGATCAGAATAGCAAATTCATCTATTTTCGGCACCTCTTTTTGAGAAATTCAGGTTTTCGTCATTTCAAGAAACGAAGCAGTCTCGTTGTTAGATGATTGAAAAAGAGATTGCCACGTCGGCAAAGCCTCCACGCAATGACAGGGACTGCCGCGCTGCGTTCGTAATGACGGAGGATGTTGTGTTGTATTCGCAATAAATGACCGATACATGATGAATTCACTGTTGATACTATTCATTACTGCGTAGGGGCGGTTTTTGCACCAGGTACTCTTCAACAGTGGCGCCATAGTGCTGTAGATCGTCAGCGGATAGCTCCTTGCCCCGCATCTCTGCGGGCAACTCCAGGCTCAGATGGAAATAGCGGCCGCCCATCTCACAAATTCTTGCGGCGAGGTTAATCGGCAAAGTTCCAATGATTTTGTCCCCCTGTTGAATCGTGGAGATATCCAGATGCGAGACCTGATGATCGACTGGTAAGTGTTGCAGTTTCGCCCATGCGATGGCCCCTGGGTGACGACTGACAAAATATGTTGTCATTTTAGTCAAACAGTTGTTTGAACAGACCTTTCAAAGTTGCTTTCAAGTCTGTTTCTGCACCCATCGTTTTAGCAATATGCCTATCCCGTGGTTTAACTCCATGCGCCATGGCGTTGCGCAGCCATTGTAGTTGTTTAAAGCCAGGTTTATTGGAAACCAATTCACTCCTGGCATCTTCCCTCGCGTCATAATCATTGACTTTCAAAAACGCTTGTGCGGATATGACACCCTCCATCCCATAGATAGCAGCCCGTAGATAATCCTTTTTTTCAAGATAGCTGTAAGCCAGTGATTGCTCCCAATCGGCTCTCTCCCTGCCTTTATACCAACTCACTCTGTTTTCTATCTCATCCTTGAACAGTTCTACAGCAGGATCATCTGTGGAGAAACGTTCTTCGTTGCTCGTCCAACCTATGAGCGTTTCACGCGCCTTTACCGGGTTTGAGGTACGTTCATAAAAGGCGGCTTTTGCCAACTGCTCACCCGAGTCACCCAGAAGATCTGAGAAGACGCCATAGTCACCATCTTTCTGATAGGTGTGCAGTGACTGAATCCAGTCGCTGATTTGCAGCATGCCTTTGAGATCGTAGACCGGGGCTTTCCCTGTGTCCGGATTATAAGCGCCATACCAGATAGCCTGAATGGTGGCATTTTTTACGGCTTGCAGATGTAACGCAGACAACAACGCCAGCATTGGCAGATGACGGAAGCCATGTGTCACATCCAGGTGAACGGAATCCGATTCATGTACATGTTCCGCCATGATGCGTAGCAACTCGACCTGCTCTCTCTCGTTGCGGCAATATGGCGTCAGCACCAGTTTTACTTCACATGCAAGACGCTCTGAGAGGATGGTTTCAAGCGCCAGCAAATGCGCCGGTGACACTTGTTGCGCATCAACCGCCTCTCCCAGTTCAAGACGTGCATCTTCCATTGACGATCCAAAATCGATGTCACCTTCAAAGAGATGATCCCACATGCTGCCAGGCGTACCCAGTATGACCATGCGCTGCGGCTTGATGCGTTGCTGCAAAGCCCAGCCGAAAAAGGCAACCGGTTGTGACTCGCCGCTATCCCCGAAATCATAGGCTGTCTTGCGGTAGCCGTTATTACCGCGCGGTGTTCTGCCGAGGAATGTCAATAGTGTTTGGGTCATATCAGTTGCTCGTATGTCGTTACGTCTTGAGTTGATTAAACCGCTGCGCTACCCGGCGCATGCGATCTTTATAGAC
>JAUXDV010000043.1 GCA_030620735.1 Gammaproteobacteria bacterium | reverse complement strand
CGGATGAGACGGCGTGATTTACGCACAGCCTCTTCGGTCACTGCACAGGTATTGACGACCACCAGATCAGCCTGCTCGATATCAGCAGCCACGCTGTCTCCCTGCAGGCGAAACTGCCGCGCCCAGCTCTCCAGTTCTGCTTCATTGAGGCGGCAGCCAAGCGTTTGAAAATAGACTTGCATTCAATCGATCTTCCCGGGCTCACCGAATGAGCCACCAGTGCTGTTACTATTGATTTATTGTAGGAGTGGTCATCTGACCACGATTGATGCGCTTCGTTCCTCAGCAGCATCCTATAATAATACTGCGGGGCTTGAAGCGGATCCAAAGTAAAATCCCGCATGCGGCTATTTTACAGGAGTATCAACTGGCAGATGACCATGGAACAACAATTGAATAACCAGGCACTCTCTGTAGAGCAGTTTTTTTCTCAGTTCTGGCCATTTGTTTTGCTGACGATCATCCTTGTTGCTGCCGTCGCCAGCGTATTGATGCTCTATCGCAGCCGCAATCAGCTCAACGAGTGGATCGCTGAATCCCGTCTTCTGCAGCGGGAGTATGAGCGTAATTTCAACTCCCTGTTGATCGATACGCGTGAGGATATGCTGCGTCAGGTCGAGGACGGACAGCGTGCCGAGCAGCAGATGCTGCTGCTCAACAGCAATCGCCTGCAGCAGGAGATGGAGCGGCGCTTTGGTGAAATGCAGACATCCATCAGTCGGGATCATGGCGCTCTGCAGGCGCAGTTGGCCGAGCGCCTGGAGAAATTTCAGAGCATGACCACAGAATCACTCTCTGCAGGCAGGCTCGGTCAGCAGCAGATCCTCTCAAATGGAGTGGAACAGCTCGGCAACCTGGTCAACCAGGCATTGCTGCAGCATGGCGAAGCGCTTGGTAAACGCGTTCATCAGCTGATGGAGAGCACCGACCTGCGTCTCAAGGAGATCAGCGGAGTGGTGGATGAACGCCTCAGCAAGGGGTTTGAGAAAACAACGGAAACATTCACCCTGGTGCTGGAGCATCTGAACCGTATCGACGAGGCGCAGAAACGCATCGCCGAGCTCTCTTCCAATGTCGTCAGTCTGCAGGAGTTGTTGTCTGATAAACGCTCGCGCGGGGCCTTTGGCGAAATGCAGCTTGCCTCGCTGGTCGAGAATCTGCTGCCGCAGAAGCACTTCTCTCTACAGCAGACAATGAGCAACGGCACTAGGGTCGACTGTCTGCTGCGCCTGCCGGAGCCTACAGGAAACATCGCCGTGGACGCCAAATTTCCGCTGGAGTCATTTCAACGCATGACAGATACGGCGCAAGTGCAGACAGAGCGCCACAAGGCGGGGCGGCAATTTCACCAGGACATCAAGAAACATATCAATGATATTGCTTCTAAATATATTATTCATGGAGAGACAGCCGATGGTGCCATGATGTTCATTCCGGCTGAAGCGGTATTCGCAGAGATCCATGCGCATCACCCGAAGCTGGTTGAAGATGCGCAGCGCAAGGGTGTGTGGCTGGTCTCTCCAACCACGATGATGGCTGTGCTGACCACGGCCAGGGCGGTTTTGCGTGATGCCGCGACGCAGAAACAGGCGCACGTGATCCGTGACCACCTGTATGCCCTGTCACAGGATTTTGAGCGTTTTCGTCAGCGCATGGGAAAGCTCTCCCAGCACATCTCGCAGGCGCACCAGGATGTCGACGAGGTAGAGATATCCGCCCGGCGTATCAGCAGCCGTTTTCAAAAAATTGACCAGGTGGAGCTCGACTCATAAAAGAAAGTTTGCAGTCTTCAGTTGGCAGTAGTCAGAAGCCTCATCGAGTCATTTCCATCTGCAACTCTTTTGTTTTTACTGCAAACTGCATACTGAAAGCTGCGAACTTCTTTTTCCTGCATACTGACGACTGCCAACTTTGTTTTACCAATGATTTAATGGTTGCCTGCAGCCCTCAGGCATGATTAGATTCAGCGCAGAAATCATCAATCATCTCGATGGAGATCTACATTGAAAATAAAATCAGGATTTTTCACGGCAACAGTCATTGTATTGCTGATGGCTTCCAGCCATGCGGCGGCTGCAACAGATTTTCTGTTCTCCTATGTGCCTGAAGACACGCTCTATTTTTTCGCTAACAGCAAGCCGCTGCCAACGGATTTTTATGATGAGCAGGTGCGTCAGGCCGAACAGGTACTGGCAATTGCTATTCACCAGATGGAAACAGCGAAAAAAAATGCTGCTGACAACAAAAAGGGCAAAGGATCTGCTGCAGAGACTTTAACAGCAGATCTTGGTAGCAGCCGGGCAGGAAAGTTCATTCAGGAGCTGATGCTGGAGGTGCTGCAGAATGCCGAGTCTGGCAAACTTGCGAATATCGGCTTGAGCAGGGATTCGCGCAGTATGATTTACGGCATTGGCCTGACGCCTGTGTTGCGCGTGGAGATCGACAACCCTGATGCTGTCATGGCGATGCTGAAACGTGTTGAACAACGAACCGGGTTCAAGCTCAAATTCAATAGCTGTGATGGACTGGACTGCCTGGTTGTTGCCGATGACAAGGGGCAGGTGGGTGTTGCACTGGTTATTCATAATGATCATCTGGCCGCCAGCCTGTTTCAGAATGCATATCGTGACAAGGTGCTGCAGCACCTGACAGGTAAGAATAAACCGGAAAAGAGCTACTCTGCCGCGCAGTTCAGGCAGTTTGTTGAGCGCAATCACTACAGTGGCTATGGAGAGGGTTTTTTCAAACTGCAGCAGGGCGTGGAAAACCTGCAGAATGTCGCCACAGCCGCCTTGAAACAGAAGGGGGAGGGCGGCGACATCGACCAGCTGCAAAAATGCTTCCAGGTCGCAAAAGCTGTTGTCGCCCATGCTCCGGAAGTCGTCATGGGGGTCAAATCGATTCAGGGCCGGACGATCAATATGGAAGTCGTATTGAAAACCACCCCGCAAGTGTCGAAGTCATTGATGGCTATTCCTGCGCCTCTGAAAAACTTTGAGGTATCAGCCGACCCAATGGTGGATTTTGGATTCAGCGCCAATGTGCCGAAGTTGCGTGACTCCTTGCTCTCCTTTATGGCATTTCTTGGCGCAACCGGAGAGAAAGCAGGCTGCAAGGCTATCCGTAAAAAGGCGATGGATGAAGCTTCCATGGGTATCGCGATGGCGATGGGTATGGGAATCACCCAGGTCAAGACGCTCTATGTCGCCATCGATGAACTCAAGCTTGGCAAAAAAAGCCAGCCGGAAAATGTCAGCGCCCGCTTCTCCCTGGTAGCGGATGATCCGATGGGACTGGTGCGCATGCTCTCCATGTTCGCCCCCCCACTTGCCACGGTCCAGGTGCCGGATGACGGCACTTTGGTTCCTCTTCCTGACGGCCTGCTGCCTGCCGGTATTCCACCAGTTAATATCAGTCTCAAGGATAAGAATCTGAACATTGTCATGGGTGATAAAGCTGCATCCACAACGATGGATGCATCCAAACCGGCATTATTCTGGTTCACGAGCGACGGACCGCGCTACTACTCAATATTTGCACAACTCATGGAGAGCGCTCCGCCATCCGAGGAGATAACTCCCGAAGAGCAGAAGCAGGCGGCAGAGATGATGCGCCTGATGGGGCAATACCAGCCCTGGATGTCGCAGATGATGTATCCCGACGAGCGTGGAATTGTCATGGATATCACCGTGCGTTATCCGTAAAAACCTTTTTAACCACGAAAAACACGAAAGTTAAAATTCGTCATTGCGAGGAACGAAGCAATCTCGGGCAGATTGCCGCGTCGCTAAGGCTCCTCGCAATGACAGATGCACACAGACATAAAAAATCTCTTCATCTGTGTTTATCTGTGTGCATCTGTGGAAAAAATAACCCGTTGGACGGCATACGCGATTTTTAACGCCTCGCAAGCGCAACGTAGAAGATTGGAATCAGCAGCAGGCTCACCAGTATCGAGAACAGTAGTCCGGAGATGATGACCACGGCGAGCGGCTGCAGCATCTCCGAGCCCTCGCCATGCGCCATGGCCAGCGGCAGCATGCCAAACACCGTGGTCAGGGTTGTCATGAGGATGGGTTTGAGCCTGATGCGCGCCGCCTCAACTGTGGCCTTGCATCGATCCATCCCGTTTCGACGTTGAATCTCAATGGTTTCGACCAGCACGATGGCGTTGTTGACAACGATGCCGGCGAGCATGATCATGCCGATCCATACCGGCATGGAGATAGGAGTTTCAGTCATATCCAGGCCAATTGAAACACCGATGACGCTGAAAGGAACTCCAAGCATAATCACCAGTGGATTGCGCAGGGATTCATACTGTACGGCCATCACCACCAGCACCAGAAACAGCGCCAGCGCCAGCAGTGTCATGCCGAGAGAGTGGCTCTGCTGCAGATTTTTGAGGCTGCCTGCCTCGATAATGCCATAGCCATCTGGCAGATCGAGGCTGTGGGCGATTTCAAGCGCCTCGCGCAGGGTCGACTGCATCTTGTCCGCATCGACGAAGGATGCGCCCACTTCAACGATGCGTTGCTGGCGGTCTCGCTGAATCTTCGCCGGCGCAGCCTGTATAAGAATGGTCGCGACATCGGCAAGCCGCACCGCAGGATGCTCTTCGCTCTTTCTCAGCAGCTGGATATTGTGCAGATCGCCCGGACTGCGCCATTGCCTCTTCTTTAAGCGCAGGCGAACATTGATGCTGCGGTCATCGGCATAGAAGCTGGTGATGATCTTGCCATCGAGGGCGGTGCGCACCAGCTGGCCGATCGATGACGCATCGATGCCATAACGGGCCGCTTTCTCATGGTCGATCTGCAGCACCATCTCGCGCGCCGGATCCTCATTGGAGTGGCGCAGGTTATTCAGATTCGGCAGGGTTTGCAGCTTCTCCTTGAGCTGTTCGGCAATCGTGGTCAGAGCCTCCAGATTGGCGCCGCGAACCTGAAGAGAGAGGTCATCTTCTCCCTGGTTGATGCGGATGCCGCGCATGGAGCGCACATAGGAACGGATGCGCAGCCCGGGAATTCCGACCTCCAGCATCTGTTCACGGAACTCTGTGACCCACTCTTGCGCCGTGATCGAGCGCTCTGATGTCTGTTTGAGCAGCACCTGAATCGATGAACGGTTTGGACGCTCGACCTGGGTGCGCCCAAAAATAAAACCGCCCACCGTGGTGAAGATGGTTTCCACATCGGGTTGTGCGCCGATGATTTTCTCCACCCGATGCGTCAACTTGTCCATGGTGTCGATATCACTTCCTTCATCAGCGCTCAAAATTACCATGATGGAACCTTCATCCATTTTCGGCAGCAGACTATCCGGTAATTCGAAAAAATCACGTGATGTGACTGCGATGCCGATGACAAACAGGGCGACGAGGAGGACCCTGATTATGGCTGGAAGGGATAAGATGCGCTGCAGCAGCCGGCTGTAGCCGCTGGAAACTGCAACAGTAGCTGAATCGACAAAGCCTGAATGCTTTGCGGGTTTCAGTCTGCCTGCAAGGGCCGGAATCAGGGTCAGCGAGACCACCATTGCAGCGACGATGGCCGAGGAGATTGTAAACAGCATCTCCCGAAACAGCAGCCCGATGATGCTGACGAGCAACATAAAGGGGAGAATGGCGGCCAGGTTGGTGGTGGTCGAGGCGAAAATGGCTCCGGCGACCTCTGTGACCGCATTCGCAGGATCAGACTCCATTTGCTGATGACGGTGGATATTTTCCAGCATCACAATGGTGCTGTCGACCAGCATGCCGATGCCCAGCGCCAATCCACCGAGTGTCATGATATTGATATTGAGCCCCACGATTGACATCAGCAGGAAGGTCATCAGCATGGCGATAGGGATTGCCGTGCCGATAATCAGCGTGCGTTTCAGATCCCCCAGCATCAGGTAGACCACCAGCATTGCAAGCAGTGCGCCGCTTACAGCAGCCTGCAAAGTCGTATCGATGGCGCTTTTTATTTGCGTGGAATCATCCTTGACGATGGAGAGAGAGATATCGTCTGGAATCAGGTTGTTATTCCTGAGCTGCCCCAGCGCCAGTGTGACAGCAGCAACAACGTCGACGGTATTCTCTCCGGGCTGTTTCTGGATCGAGACCTTGACGCCCGGCATGCCGTTGCTGCGCACGCGAATTCGCTCCTCTTCACTGGCGTCGTAGATCGTAGCAACATCGCTGACCTGCAAATTCGATCGAGGCAGGGTCAGCTTTCCAAAAGCATCGACACTGCTGAATTGTCCGCGTGTTATGCCGCTGATTTCGCCGCTGCGCATCTCAAGCCGGCCAGTCGCCGTGTCGCTGTTGCTGTTGCTGATGATGTCAGTCAGAGTCGTGATGTCGATGCCGCTGGCAGCCAGTCGTTCCTGGTCAACCTCTATCTGAATCTCGCGATTGACCCCGCCGCCGACCTCGATGGCTGCAATCCCGGGAAGATTCAGCAGCAGCTTGCTCAAGGTGTAATCAGCCCACTCCCTGATCTCCAGCGCCGAACGCAGGGTGGAGGAGGCCAGCAGAATCATGACCGGCCGTTGAAAGGGGTCGCGCTTATAGATAATCGGCGGGTCAATCGTGTCCGGCAGAAAACGCCTTGCACGGTCCAGGCGGTTGCTGGCGTCGCGCAGTGCAATATCGATATCTTTCTCATAATCAAAGGAGAGATCGATCGCTGAACGCCCCTTGCTGGTTGTCGAATGGATATGCACCACACCTTCGGTAATCGCCAGCTGCTCTTCGAGCTGACGCGTCACCTTGTCTTCCATGATCTTCGCCGGCACACCCGGATCCATTACCCTGACGCGCACCTCCGGGTGAATGACATGCGGCAGCAGATCGATACTCAGGCGCGTATAGGCAAGCAGCCCCAGCATCATCGCAGCAAGTGTGAGCATCACCACGCCGATGGGATGGTGCATGCACCAGATGCTGATATTACCGCGGGATGCTGATGCTTTCATTCAACTATTTTGATGTCGGCGCCATCTTCGAGACCAAGGAATCCGCGCGTGACAATGGTTTCCCCATCACTGAGGCCGCTGCTGATCACAATCTGCCGGGAGCCGAAAAATACAGCTTTCACAGGACGTTTGAGCGCCTTGTTCTCTTCGACAACATAGACGTAGTGGCCGTCCCGGGACTGCTGCAGGGCCTGGTAGGGAATCGATATCTGCTGTTTGAGGGCTGTCTCGAGCCTGACATTGACTCTCTGGCCGATAAGAACGTCCTGCGGCAGTGTCACTGGTTTCAGCTCCATCAATCCCATAGCGGTTGATTCATCGATGGTCGGATAGATGCGGCTGATGGTTGCCGGATACCATTTTTCATCACTTTGAGACTGCTCGCCAAAACGGATCATGGCCTGCATCTGCGGTTTGAACTGCAGCAGTAGAAACTCCGGCAGGCTGAGATCAACCACCAGTGACTGCGGATCGACCAGTGTCAGCAGATGGCTTTTTGCCGTCGCCAGGTCGCCCACATTCAACAGGCGTTCGGTGATCACTCCGTCAAAAGGCGCCTTGATAGAGGTGCGTCTGATATGTGTCTGCAGTTGGGAAATCTCCGCCTTCTGCACAGCAACTTCGGTCTGCGCTGCGATCAATTCATCGAGGGAGGCCGCTTTGGTTTTTCTCAGGCGAAGCAGACGTTTGTGATTTTGATCGGCCTTGTCCAATCGTGCTTCCACCTTGACCAGTTCTGCCTGCAGCAGTTCGTTGTCGAGGGTCAGCAACTCTTCGCCCTGCTTGACGGCGTCGCCCTCATACCAGGGAAGGGTGATCACCATGCCCTCTTCAAGGGTATGGATCCTGACGCTGCGCCGCGCCTTGAGAATGCCCCGGCGCTCATAGCTTCTGCTGAGATCGCCCTCATGCACCCGGGTGACGGCAACAAGATGCAGCTTGGATTCATGCTTGTTCCCGCTGCTGTTATCTGACTCCTGTCCACAGGCGGATAAGAGCACCAGAAACACTATTGCTAGCAGGGATTTCATATCAAAAAGACTTTTGAATAACATCATATCCAAATCTAAGTTGATGATTATCCGTAGGGCGGCATGAGCGCAGCGCATCCCGCCATTTTTCGGTGCAATGCGCTCCGCTTATTGACACCCTACGAACTGAATCTCTCGCAGAGACGCAAAGACGCAAAGGTTTTTCTTGGCGAGCTTAGCGGCTTTGCGAGAGTTATGATTGAAATATTATTCATTGTGCAAGAGTGTTGGCCGCTCAACAATTCTTAATGAACATCGTAGTGCTTGATCTTGCGTCGGATATTGCGTTGCACAATGATCCCGTGTATCTGCCATTCGAAACCATCGAGGGGCATCTCGGGATAGTCGTCATTCAGCGCGACAAGTCTTTCACCATTGTCATCATTGAGATACTGGCGAAACCAGCGCGAGCCCTCGATTTCGGCAAACACAAAGGCGCCGCTGCTGCATTTGGTGTTGGGCTCGATGATGACGATGCATTCGTCAGGGAATTCAGGCTCCATGCTGTCGCCCAGCACCTGCAGGGCAAAGGGTTCCGACCCTGCACAACTGCTCAGGGAGTCGCCGGCCTCATCGGCAATTTCTACTTTAATTTCAGGAAATTCTTTCATGGGGATAGGTTTTAAGTTTTAGGTTTTAGGATTCGGCACCATGCTGAATTAGGAAATGAAACCGATTTTGATGTAACCTGAGCGCTATTATATCTATAAACAGTGAATTAAAAAACTTATGAAACAGCGTGGTATAGGTCAGAAAATCGCATTCACTTCGGCGATTATTTTTTATTTGTTCGGCATCGTCTGTGTGATCGCCGCATTCTATTACAATCGCCAGTTAGGTAGTGACAATCCTATCGTAGCCAGCCTGATGGCCTCGGTGATCTTTTGCATCGGTGGCGGTATCGTGCTGCATGTGATTGGCAAGGTCGATCTCCCTGACCTGAAAATTCAATCGGATAAATCGTCAGAGCAGCCATTTGACAACACCGCAAATTGACTGGGTAGCGCACCGCGGGGATCCCTTCCGTTTTCCGGAGAACTCTCTGGCAGGCTACCATGCAGCCATATCTGCCGGAGCGAACTATATTGAAACCGACATCCATCTCACCGCAGATGAGGTTCCGGTCCTCTCTCATGATGACGGCCTGAATCGTATTGCCGGTGTTGACGCCAGTTTGTTTGATCTGACATATCAACAACTGCAGCAAATCCCTGCCTGTTATCCCGAACGTTTTGGCGAGCGATTCAATACAACTCGATTCGCATCTCTGGATCAATTTGTCGAGCTGTTATGCGGCTATCCACAGGTGACGGCCTTTATCGAAATCAAGCGAAAAAGCCTCTATCACTTTGGAAGAGAGCGTTGTCTGCAGGCGGTTATGCACAGAATCGTCCCTGTGCAATCGCGTGTTTGCATCATCTCATTTGATTTGCAGGTGATTGCTGATGTCATGCGAGATCACGCTGTACGCGGAGGATGGGTATTGCTGCAGTGGGATGAACAAAGCCGTAAACAGGCAGAGGCTCTCTCCCCGGACTATCTGTTTATCAACATCGACAAGCTTCCTCCTGATCATGATCATGAAGTTATCTGGCCGGGAAGCTGGCAATGGGTGCTATACAATATCGATAATGCCGCCGCACGTGATCACTATCTGTCACGCGGCTTCCACTTTTTTGAGACCAATCATATCGCCAATATGTTGGCCAGTAATCTTTGACTGGCCACTATCTTTACCAATGAGCCAATTATTAAACATGTCTCTCGCAAAGCCGCAAAGCTCGCCAAGAAAAACCTTTGCGTCTCTGCGAGAGATTAAGAAGGCTGTTTTGGTTTGTCAGATTGAGATTTGGTTTTGCTAGAGACGTCAAGGATGAACCGCTCTGAACCCTGTTTTGATGTGGTCGTTATTGGCGGTGGCATCAACGGCGTCGGCGTGGCCCAGTCGGTGGCGGCGGCCGGTTATTCGGTTGCATTGCTGGAGAAGAGCGCCATTGCCGCCGGGACTTCGAGCAAATCGAGCAAGTTGATTCATGGCGGTCTGCGCTATCTGGAAAACTATGATTTCAAACTGGTCAGGGAGAGTCTCAAACAGAGAGAGCTATTATTGCAGCTTGCGCCAACCCTGGTCAAACGCCTTCCGTTTTATATTCCCCTCTATCAGCAGAACAGCCGTTCGGCGCTGAAGGTCGCTACAGGTTTGATGCTGTACAGATTGCTGGCCGGGTTTCACAGCAACTCAGGCTTCAGGGTTGTGCATCGACGTGAATGGAAGCAACTCGATGGTTTGAAGCTGGATGACCTTAAAAGGGTTTTTCAATACTGGGATGCACAAACTGACGACGCTGCTTTAACCGGGGCTGTGATGCGTTCAGCGCAGCAATTAGGCGCACAACTCCATGCGCCTGCCGAGTTTTTGTGTGCGGAGGCCCTCGATCATGGTTACCGCATCAGCTATCGCGAAGGCGGCGCCACCCGGCAGATACAGACAACCATCGCAGTCAATGCTGCAGGGCCGTGGGCTGAAACAGTTGCGCAGCGCTTCACGCCGGCCTTGCCGGTGATTGCGGCAGACAATGTACAGGGAACACACATTGAAATCGATATGCAGTTGTCACGAGGGGCCTATTATCTCGAGGCTCCAACTGACAAGCGTGCAGTGTTTGTCATCCCCTGGCAGGGACGCACCCTGATAGGAACCACCGAGACTCTCTACAGGGGGGATCCCGACGACGTCCATCCGCTGAAGAGTGAAATCGCCTATCTCAAATCGGTATTCAGCCACTATTTTGGCGACAGCAATAGCCAGGTCAATGCCGCCTGGGCGGGACTGAGAGT
>JAUXDV010000083.1 GCA_030620735.1 Gammaproteobacteria bacterium | reverse complement strand
ACTTCACCCTGCGCGGCTCTGCCGACCCGATGTGCAGCTTTTGCCACAGCCTCCATATCATCTGCGACTGCAGCCCTGGTGATCTGTTGTACCGACAGCAGAAAATCACGCATCTCGGTCAATACCAGGTCACGCTCTCCGTCACTCAGCATAATCGCGGTGCGTTCGTCACTCGATGGCGCCACACTGCCCTGGACAATGAATTTATAAGCGCCGGCAGCGACGAATAGCAGAAGAACCAGCAACAAACCCCAACACAACTTGCACATAAACGACTCCTGTTAACAGACAGAATAGATTATAGAGGAATTTTATCCCCAAATTTTGGATTTTAATAATAGATGAGCTGCATGTCGTTGACCCGCATCAACCCCATCGTCATCCCGGCGCAGGCCGGGATCCATATCCGCCAAAGAGCGCCGTATTCCCTGGATACCGGCCTGCGCCGGTATGGCGGATTGATGGGGATTATTTCGGAGCCAGCGGCGGCTCGCTATCCGTTGATTTGCCACTGACATGGCGAAACAGCGCCGCTGCACGGTTGATGAACGAGGAGTCATGTCCACCGATGATGAGGGAGTAGGCTCCTCTGCCGGCGCGCAGGGTTGAGTAGTAGCGCCATTCGGTGTCACTCTGCTGCTCAAGGATATAGGAGTTCTGAAACTCTCCGGCGCCGATCAACGACACCAGGAAGGCCTTCAGCGGGTTGACATTTTCAGTCGTCACCACGATACGCCCCGGTTTGCTGCTGACGCGCATGCGGTAGACGCCCTCGGATATCCCCCTGTTTTCCCGTTGGTAAAAGAGGAGAGGTTTTCCTGACGTGATCTCCTGCAGTGAAAAATCCCCACGCTTAGCGGACTCATCAGCCGACTGCAGCGCATGGGCCTCTACGAAGAGCGGCGTCCAGCGCTGCTCTGTAACCGTCCAGTATTTCACTTCTTGCAGTGCTGAAATACGGCCGATGCGCTCAAGCAACGCATCCTGTCCGCCGCTCCACTGGAAAGAACCGGCAAGCATCACCAGCACCGTGTAGTCATCCTTTTTCCAGCCAAGTTCCAGAGGTGGTGTCCACTCCCTGTCGGTGGATTGCCACACTGCACTGTTAGGTTTGGCGCCCGGAGAAGGGTACTCCAGCCACTGCCAGGAGGGGGCGGCCACAAGCAGCGAAAAGGTAAAAAGTAGAGATGGTAGAATCAGTATGCGCATGTGAACATGCTCAAGGAGTTGAACGATGGCCGTATTCTATCGGCAATGGTTCTGTGAAAGGCAACTATTCAGCATCTTCAATACAGCACCAAACAAACGCACGGAGATGGCAGCACCATCTTCATCGGCACAATATCATCACACATGAGGAGAAACCATGTCCCATAAAGTTTTAACAGGCCAACGCGCGCTGGTCACCGGCGCAAATTCCGGTATTGGCAAGGGAGTGGCGATCGCCCTCGGCAAGGCTGGCGCAAAAGTGGTGGTGAATTACATCAGCAGCGAGGAACGCGCAAACAACGTCGTGGAGACAATTAAATCAAACGGCAGTGATGCGCTGGCAATCCGTGCCGACGTAAGCAAGGAGGATCAAGTAGAGGCGATGTTCAAACAGATGATCGATGCCTGGGGAAGCATTGATATTCTGGTCGCAAACGCTGGTGTGCAACGTGATGCGGATTTCACCGAAATGACGCTGGATCAGTGGCAGTTCGTTATCGACATCAATCTGACCGGCCAATTTCTGTGCTGTCGCGAGGCAGCGCGCGAATTTATACGCCGCGGTATCGATCCGGAACTCTCCTGCTCAGCAGGAAAAATCATCTGTATGTCATCAGTCCATGAGGTCATCCCCTGGGCCGGCCATGTCAACTATGCCACCTCCAAAGGCGGTGTCAACATGATGATGCAAAGCATCGCACAGGAGCTGGCTGTAAAGAAGATTCGCGTCAACAGTATCTCGCCTGGAGCCATCGCCACCCCCATCAACACGAACGCTTGGAATACACCGGAGGCGGAAGCCGAACTGCTGAAGCTGATCCCCTATCAGCGCATTGGCAAACCCGAAGACATCGCCCGCGCTGCAGTATGGCTAGCCTCGGATGATTCCGACTACATCACCGGAACCAGTCTATTTGTCGATGGTGGCATGACCCTCTACCCCGGTTTCCGGGAAGGCGGATGATCCGCTTCGGGCGTGCGATCTGCAACGACCTGGCGCAGGCTGAACGCCGTGAGTGGTGGCTGTCCAACGGACTGGGTGGTTATGCTGCCGGCACGATTGCCGGTTCACTCACGCGCCGCTATCACGGCCTGTTGATCACACCCATTAACAGCACGCTGGATCGCCAGCTCTTATTTACCAGGGCTGAACCCCTCCTCGAGATCAATGGCCAGTATTATCCCTTAAGTTGCAACCACTGGCAGTCGGGCGCCATAGCGCCACACGGCCATGAACATATCGAATCCTTCCGGCTCGACGGCCAGTTGCCCGTTTGGGTTTATGCGGTCGGAGGTGTGCGCCTGGAACAGCGTATCTTCATGGAACAGGGCGAAGCAGCGGTATGGGTCGCTTTTCGATTAATGGATGCGCCGCATGACACGGCAGTGAATCTACAATTGCAGCTGTGGATTAACCAGCGCGACCATCACAGTCAAATCTCCAGCGGCGACATCACCCCTGAAACACGCTTACTGGATAAACGCACGCTGCAGGTCAATTATGCCGACACCTCCAGGCTGCATATCCAGCTCAGCTCGGGTGAACTCGAGGTCGAACACAGCTGGATAAATGACTTGCTGCTGCCACACGAACGCGACCGCGGTCTTCCGGACCGGGATAACCATCTGGCTATTGCCCAGGCCAGCATGACACTGAACGACAGCCATTGGCATGGAGTACGCGCCGGGTTACGCGCCAGTGTTTCACCAGATCCGGCAGCCGCACTACAACGCGAGCAGCAGCTCCAGTGTGATTTTCCGGCCAGGGCGCACGCAGCATTCAAACCCGTAACACCTGGCTGGATAGACCAGCTCATGGCCGGCAGTGAACGTTTTCTGTTCCGCCGGCCGCTCAAAGGGGGTGGATCCGGCGAATCAATCATTGCCGGCTATCCCTGGTTTGCGGACTGGGGCCGCGACACCATGATCGCCCTGCCCGGCCTGACGCTGACCACCAGCCAACTGCCGCTGGCCCGGCGTATCCTTGAAACCTGGGCGGACTATGTGGATCAGGGCATGATCCCGAACCGTTTCCCGGAATCAGCTGTACCCGCCAGCGCACCCGAATACAACAGCGTGGATGCCTCACTCTGGTTCATTCTTGCCTGGCATGCCTATTGGGAGGCAGGCGGTGAAAAGAGTGCCCTGCGCAAGGTGCTGCCGGTACTTGATCAAATCATCAGCGCATACCACCATGGCACTCGCTACCGGATCCAACTGGACGAAGAGAACGGCCTGTTGCATATCGGTGAAGCAGGCACCCAACTGACCTGGATGGACGCACGGGTCAATGGCATCGCCATGACGCCGCGTATCGGCAAACCGGTAGAAGTGAACGCCCTGTGGTACAACGCTCTGTGTGCGATGCAGCAGTTGTCGACACAGCTGGGCCGTAATGGCGACAACTATGCTACCCTGGCGCAGCATGCCCGGCATGGCTTTCAGCGATATTTACGGCCGGATGGTGGCTTGTATGATGTACTCGATACTCCGCAGGGCAATGATGCCAGTATCCGCCCGAATCAGATTTTTGCACTCAGCCTGCCCTGGCCGTTGCTCGACAAGGCAGCAGCAAAGAGTGTGCTGGACGAGGTGCAGCGTCATTTATACACCTCCTATGGACTCAGATCGCTGACTCCACAGGATTCGGCTTATCAGGGTATTTATCAGGGTGGTGTTGCCGCGCGTGATTCGGCCTACCACAACGGCACGGTGTGGAGCTGGCTGCTTGGCCATCACGCCATGGCGCATTTCCGACTTCATCATGATGCCACAGCCGCACTGGCGCTGCTCGAACCGATGCGCGATCATCTGTTTGATGCCGGACTCGGCAGCATTAGCGAAATCTTCGATGGCGACCCGCCACACATGCCGCG
Source organism: Gammaproteobacteria bacterium (assembly GCA_030620735.1). Taxonomy (GTDB): domain Bacteria; phylum Pseudomonadota; class Gammaproteobacteria; order Chromatiales; family Chromatiaceae; genus Sva-25. Next base: position 4,060 of record JAUXDV010000083.1, on the reverse strand, counting down.
CGGCGCCCCGTCACAGGCCTGGTCCGTTGCTACGGTGCTGCAAGCCTGGCGTCTGATCCGGGACGAATCCAGTTCGCATACAGGGCAGCAGCATGCAGCCAACTCCTCCACACGAAATTCTGCGGCTGACAAAAGATAAAATATTCACAGGCAACCACCATGAATAACCACTCAACATCCAAATCCTCTCCAGGTGCTGAACGCCAGCGTCTACACGATGACCAGGACTGGCAGCGATGGGGGCCCTATTTGTCCGAACGCGCCTGGGGTACGGTGCGGGAAGACTACAGCGAACATGGCACCGCCTGGGAGTATTTTCCACACGACCATGCCCGCTCACGCGTTTATCGCTGGAACGAAGATGGACTCGGCGGCATCTGTGACCGCGAGCAACGCCTGTGTTTGGCGCTGGCACTGTGGAATGGTCGTGACCCGATCCTCAAAGAGCGTGCATTCGGCCTGACCGGCAACGAAGGCAACCGCGGTGAAGATGTCAAAGAGGTCTACTTCTACGCCGATGCAACACCGACGCACAGCTATCTGGATTATCGCTACTGCTACCCGCAGGCGGCCTACCCCTACGCCAGACTGGTGGAGGAAAACCGGCGCCGTTCGCGCACCGACCCGGCATACAATCTGATCGATAGCGGCGTGTTCGAACACAACCGCTTTTGGGATATACGCATCGAATATGCAAAGCAATCCCCCGACTTGATTCATCTGCATATCAGCGCCACCAACCGTGGCGACCAGTCCGCTGAGCTGTGGTTGTTACCACAATTGTGGTTTCGTAACGACTGGGTCTGGGGTGATGGTGATGTCAATGGTGCTGCGCTGTTGCGTCCGGAGATCACACTCAATCCTGATACGCTCACCGGTCAGTGGGGCGTTATAACCCGTCACCGCAGCCTGGAAACCATGTACCTGTATGGTCAGGGCGATGCTGATCTGCTGTTCACCGGGAATGAATCCAATCATCAACGCCTGTGGGGGTCGGCCAATCCATCACACTGGGTCAAGGATGCTTTTCATCGCTACCTGGTCGATGGCGAACAACAGGCGGTGAACCCGGCACAGCGTGGCAGCAAGTTCGCTGCGGTCTACCATCTGTCTGCCGCAGCCGGAGAGACCATCAGCATCGAACTGGTACTGAGCAATAGCGCTCTGCAGAAACCGTTCGCAGACAACAAGGCGCTGTTTAAAAAACGCCGTGACGAGGCCGATCAATTTTATGCCGACTTATTGCCAAACGCCGCCGCCGAGGATCATGCCATCATGCGTCAGGCCTTCGCCGGCATGGTGTGGAGCAAACAGTTCTTCCACTACGATGTAGAACGCTGGCTACAGGGTGACCAGCTGCCACCGCCAGCGAGTCGCTGGCAGGGACGCAATAAACAGTGGCAGCACCTGCAGGCTGCCGACATCATCTCGATGCCGGACTGCTGGGAATATCCCTGGTTTGCAGCCTGGGATCTGGCCTTCCAGACCGCCACACTGGCGCATATTGATATTGATTTCGCCAAGGCGCAAATCGAACTCATGGTAAACGAACGCTATCTGCACCCGAATGGCCAGCTGCCTGCTTACGAATGGGCCTTCGGCGACTCCAATCCTCCGGTCCATGCATGGGGTGCTCTGAAAGTCTTTCGCGCCGAACAACTACAGCGTGGCGCAGGCGACACCGGCTACCTGCAACGTGTATTCCACAAGTTATTGCTCAACTTCTCCTGGTGGATCAACCGCAAGGACAGCAGTGGCCATAATCTGTTCGAGGGCGGCTTTCTTGGCCTGGACAACATCTCGGTATACGACCGCTCACGCGCCCTGCCACCCGGCTACACTCTGAAACAGGCGGATGCGACTGGCTGGATGGCGATGTTCTCCGCCAATATGGTGGTGATGGCGCTGGAGATCAATCGCCACAATCCTGAATATGAAGAGATTGCCATTCAGTGTTACCAGCAGTTTCTGGCCATCGCCGATACCATCGCCGGCAACAATCATGGCGGGGTATCACTGTGGGATTATGATGCCGGTTTTTTCAAGGATCTACTCATTACGCCACAAGGTGTCGCTCACCGTATCGATGTCTATTCATGGGTCGGACTGATTCCGTTATTTGCCTGCGAGGTCATCGACCAACGCCTGTTAAAGGCCGCACCCCGTTTTCGCCAGCTGTTGCGCGAGCATAAGGGCGGATTGTTCCATGGCAACTACATCTGTGCCTGCCCGGAGTGGGAAAATGATCGTGGCGAACACCTGCTGGCCCTGGTGGATCACTCACAACTGCCACGCATCCTTGAACGCCTGCTGAATGAAGATGAATTCTTCTCACCCTACGGCATCCGCAGTGTCAGCAAAATCCACCAGCAGCATCGTGATCTCGGTTACATTCCGGGTCTTGGTGAGACACACATCGAATACGTTCCCGGCGAATCCAACTCCGGTCTGTTTGGTGGCAACTCCAACTGGCGCGGGCCGATCTGGATGCCAACCAACTATGCGCTGATTCAGGCATTGGAGAAATATCACCATTTCCTGGGCGATGGTTTTACCGCTCCCGTACCCCAGCTCGACGGCCAGCATCTCAATATGCGTCAGATAGCCATGCTTATCGCTGACCGTCTGGTCGGATTGTATCGACAGGATGAAAACGGCAACATCCCTGCCATGCGCAGTGAAACCCCGCTTACCTCTGGTGAAGCACCGCTATATAGTTTCTATGAATATTTCCATGCGGAAACCGGTCAGGGTCTCGGTTCCGCCCACCAGACAGGCTGGACAGGCCTGCTCGCCAATCTGGTGATGCGCGAATATCAACGTGACATCCCGGTATATGGCACGGAGGATAAACCATGATCATCGTATTGATGGGGGTCTCGGGCAACGGCAAGAGCACCATTGGCAAGTTACTTGCCGAACGGCTCGGCTGGCCATTTCTGGATGCCGACGACTTCCACCCGGCGCAAAATATTGCCAAAATGGCCAGCGGTGCAGCGTTGAATGACGATGATCGCTGGCCATGGCTGGATCAGCTCGCCGAAGAGTTGCAGCAGCGCATCAGGCAACGTGAATCCGCCATACTTGCCTGCTCTGCATTGAAGCAAAGCTATCGTCAGCGCCTCGACCCCGATCCGGCCAATGTCCATTTCGTCCACCTCCAGGGCGACTATGGCTTGATCCTCGCCCGTCTTCAACAACGTGCCGGACACTTTATGCCAGCCGAACTACTGCGTAGCCAGTTTGCCGATCTGGAGCCTTGCGTGAACGCACTGGCCGTCAGCATCGATCAAACGCCAGCGGCTATTGTCGAGCAGATTGTCACCCTGCTGGGTCTGAAGAGAGACTTTCACACCACCATACTGGCCGCTGAGCTGATGTTTCCCGAGGCCCCGCGCTGGCATGATGGCGAGCTATGGTTCACCGACCAGCACGCCCGGCGCGTGCTGCGGTTACACCCGGATGGCAACTTGACTGAAGTCATCAAGACACCGGATCTTCCCGGTGGTCTCGGCTGGCTGCCGGATGGCGCCGCACTCATCGTGATGATGACCGGGCGGCGTGTCTGCCGCCTCAAACAGGGTCGGCTTGAAGAGTATGCCGACTTGTCCGGACTCGCAAGTTTCCACTGCAACGACATGCTCGTCGATCACCAGGGGCGTGTCTGGGTCGGCAACTTCGGCTATGACCTGCATGGTGGTGAGTCGCTTAAAACGGCCGAGATTATTCTGATTCCGCCCGCTGGTTCACCACGCATTGTCACGCAGGAGGTGATCTTCCCAAATGGTATGGCCATCACGCCCGACGGCAACACACTGATTGTCGCCGAAACCTTCGCCGCACGCATCACCGCCTTCGACATCGCCCCGGACGGCCAACTCGACAATCCACGTCTCTGGGCCGACCTCGATGGTGCTTACCCCGACGGCCTCTGTCTTGCCGCCGACAACACCTTGTGGGTTGCGGCTCCGAATATCAGTCAAGTGCTGCAATTGCGCGAAGGCGGGGAAATTCTTGGCCGGGTATTCTGCCATGGCCGTCCCTACGCCTGTGCCCTCGG
>JAUXDV010000238.1 GCA_030620735.1 Gammaproteobacteria bacterium | reverse complement strand
ACTTGAGCAGATCCAATGGCTAGAACCTCTACAGAAGACAAGCGGCAAATCATCATCAGCATCAGCAGGCAGCAACTGACACTGCTGAATCATGACAGGCCGGAGCGTGAGTATCCGGTCTCCACGGCGCTCAATGGCGTCGGCGAGCAGCTCAACAGCGGCTGCACTCCTCGCGGCAGGCACAGGGTGCGGCTGGTGATCGGCAGGCGTTGTCAGCTGAACACGGTATTTATCGGGCGTCGTGCCACCGGTGAGATCTATTCAGCCGAACTGGGGTTGCAGCAGCCGCAGCGAGACTGGATATTGACACGTATCCTGTGGCTCACTGGAGAGGAGTCCGCGTTTAATAGGGGAGGAGAGTGCGACACCCTGAAGCGTTATATCTACATCCACGGAACACCGCAGAGTGAGCCGATGGGCGAGCCGCTGTCACACGGCTGCATCCGTATGCGCAACCGTGATATCGTTGATTTGTGCGAGCTGGCGCCGGTGGGCACCGGGGTCTTGATCAATGAGTAGGAGCGCTCTTCTCAGCGCGATTTGCCACCATGGGGAGAATATGAATAAAAGCCTGAATAGCCGATCTAAACACCTTATAATGATTGTAGACAATGAAGGTTGCCGGGATCAATGTTTCTCTTCCTGCGACCTCTATCTGACAACAGCAACTCTTCTTGGAGCGCCATAATAATGACTGATTTAGTAGATATCCTCGTCCACGTCGATGAGAACATCGATCATGATCACCGTGAAGCACTGACGGACAAGGTGCGCGGAGTCTCAGGAGTCGTTGCAGCAAGGCTCGATGATGCAAAGCCGCACCTGATGATCGTCGAGTATGATCCCGACGCCACCAAGGCGATAGAGATTCTCAACTGCGTTAAAGAAGATGGCGTTCATGCCGAGCTTGTTGGTCTGTAACCAAAAGAAAGTTGGCAGTCTTCAGTTTGCAGTTTGCAGCAAAATAAGAGAAGAAAGTTTGCAGATATCAACCAGGCCGGATCAATGGGATACACAACATTCCCTGTAACCTCCTTTGAGCAGAACTGCTCGCTTGTGTGGTGTGATGTCACCATGGAAGCAGCCGTGATTGATCCCGGTGGAGATGAGCAGCAGATCATAGAGGCCCTTTCCGAACATCATCTGAAACCCGCAAAGATTATTCTGACGCATGCACACCTGGATCATGTTGGTGGAACTGCCGGCATTGCCGAACACTATGGAATTCCTGTCATTGGTCCGCATCAGGATGACGCATTCCTGCTGGAGATGCTGGATCAGCAGGCGCAGATGTTTGCTTTCCCCAAACCACGTCGCTTCACTCCGGATCAATGGCTGCGTCAGGGAGATGAGATCGCTGTTGGCGAGCGGACTCTGGAGGTGCTTCATTGTCCCGGGCATACGCCGGGCCATGTCGTTTTATTTGATAAGGAGCACAAACTGCTGTTTGCCGGTGATGTATTGTTCCGCGGCGCCATTGGCCGCACCGATTTTCCGCGCGGTAATCATCAACAGCTCATTGAATCGATACGGCAGCGCCTGTGGCCGCTGCCGGATGATGTGACCGTGATACCCGGTCATGGTCCGGAAACTAACATTGGCTACGAGCGCGCCACCAATCCATTTGTTCCGTAACTCCTCCAGGCTGATTGTACGATCTCACTCGCATCCTATATTTGATACAATGTGCTGACTTCTAAAAGCCAATTATCAGCACATATAATATGATTCCTGTCATTCTTTCCGGCGGTTCCGGTACTCGCTTGTGGCCTGTATCACGGAAAACTCACCCCAAGCAGTTTTGGCCGCTGGCCTCTGAAGCCAGTATGCTGCAGGAGACTTGCAAACGTCTGCAAGGCCATGATCATGCCGATGCCCCCATCATGGTGTGCAATACGGATCACCGCTTTTTCGTGGCCCATCAGTTGGAAGAGCTGGGCATAAAAAATGCCTCTATCATTCTCGAGCCCATGGGCAGAAATACCGCTCCCGCCACGGCCATCGCTGCATTGCATGCTCTGCGATCGGGAACCATTAAGGATGGCAACGACCCCATCCTGCTGGTTCTACCCGCCGATCATGTGATCAGCGATATCCCCGCCTTCCACAGAGTTCTGCAGCAAGGGGAACAGCTGGCAGAGCAAGGTCACCTTGTCACCTTCGGCATAGTACCGAGGGGGGCGGAGACGGGGTATGGCTATATTCAGAGCGGAAGCAGCGTCGCAGGCGGCACAGTAGATGATCCGGCTACAGCAGCTATGCGCATTCAGCGTTTCGTAGAAAAGCCCGATAAAGCTACCGCTGAAAGCTATATTGCATCAGGAGATTACTTGTGGAACAGCGGCATGTTTATGTTTCGTGCTTCCCGCTTTCTCAAAGAGTTGGAAAAATTTGCGCCTGATATGCTGAAAGCCGCCACAGAGGCTTATGAAAAGGCCGATCGTGACATGGACTTTATCCGCCTGGATAGAGATGCATTCGAGCAGTGTCCCGGCGATTCCATCGATTATGCGGTGATGGAACACACGCAGGATGGCGTGGTGGTCCCGCTGGATGCCGGTTGGAATGATGTGGGATCCTGGTCCGCCCTGTGGGAGATCGGTGAGAAAGACGATGCTGGAAATGTAACTATGGGTGATGTGCTCGCCCTGGAGTCTGAAAATTGTTATCTGCGCTCTGACGGCCGTCTGCTGGCGACTGTGGGCATCGACAACCTGGTGGTGGTGGATACGCCTGATGTGGTGATGGTGGCTCCTCTAGACCAGGTGCAGAGAGTGAAAGAGCTGGTCGGACAACTCAGCAGCGACCAGCGTCATGAAATTGACGTGCATGCACGGGTGCACCGCCCCTGGGGTTGCTACCAGGGCATCGATATAGACAAACGCTACCAGGTCAAGCGCATTTCGGTCAGTCCCGGCGCTTCTCTGTCGCTGCAGATGCATCACCACCGGGCTGAACACTGGGTTGTCGTCAATGGAACAGCGAAAGTGACCTGTGGCGACAAGACATTTATTCTGTCTGAGAACGAATCCACTTTCATTCCCGTCGGGACCAAACACCGGCTGGAAAACCCGGGGAAAATTCCACTGGATATTATCGAGGTACAATCAGGAAGTTATCTGGGAGAGGATGATATTGTACGCTTCGAGGATGTCTATGGGAGGGAAACCTAGCCAAAATAGCGTTTCCACAGTAGCTCTTCTATTTTCGGACGGGCTAGGGTAAATCGATGAAATTGTTTTGCGGCATCCTGATTGCCTTGCTGGTTTCTCCCGCGATGGCAGCCGAAGAGAGCGCGTCGCTGCGTCAATGGATGCACTCCCGGCTGGCAACAGAAATTGCTGCGCCGCATCCTGACCTGAACCTGGTCTCGTCATTCAGTATGCCGCTGGTGACGGATGTTCTCACCACCAATCACCCGGGTTCCCGCAAGCTCGTTCTTCGCTTGAGT
>JAUXDV010000314.1 GCA_030620735.1 Gammaproteobacteria bacterium | reverse complement strand
GATGTGCATGATCCGCAATCCGAGGTTTCTATCGCGATACGCGAACAGGGCGGCTACCAGCTGATGCCGGAGTGGGGCACCAAGCCGGCCAACCACTATCTGCCGAGGCGCAAGACGCGCATCACCATTCATGCCGATGAGCTCGACCGTGTGGACAACCCGCTGCTCGAAGAGCTGGATGCGGCAGTGAGTGAAGGCGCATCCATCGACGATGTGGCGTTCTGATGAGATGTTGAAATGATTTACCACGAAAAACACGAAAAGCACGAAAGGAAGGCGAATTATCTTTATGCTAAATTCCTGACTCATGCTGGAACAGTGTGTTAACTGTATGAATTGTAATTTCTCAAAAAGCCTGTGCAAGATAACACTATGTAGGATGCTGCTGAGCTTGCGAAGCGCATCTGTCGAGTGACCGCGATTGATGCGCTTCGTTCCTCAGCAGCATCCTACGCAGTCTCGAACAGTGCACGGGATTATTGAGCAGTTACCATGACTCTCGCCAAAACGCCAAGCTTGCCAAGAAAAAACCTTTGCGACTTTGCGCCTTTGCGAGAGATTCATGAGTTCTTCATCTCTTGTCAATCTGAGACCTGATCTCAATAGATTAAATTTACGGAGACAAACATGCATCCGGCATTTTCTGTCATCTTCCTGACAACCCTGATTGGCGCGGGGCAGGGGCTTTTTCTGGCGCTGTTTACCGGGCAGTTCTATTCGCTGGCCAATCTGATTCCTGCGCAGGACAGCGCCGGCTTCTACGCTGTCGGCAGCATTGTGGTGCTGCTGTTGCTGGGACTCGGATTGTTCGCATCCATCTTCCATCTGGGACGGCCGGAACGTGCCTGGCGTTCGGCGGCAAAATGGCGCACCTCGTGGCTATCGCGTGAAGTGATCGTACTGCCTCTCTTCATGCTGCTGGTGTTTGTGTATGGGTTTGCCCACTACATGGGCTGGAACCAGACGCTGTTCACGCTTGGCACTGATATTGAGATCGATGTCACCATCCTGATCGGAATTGTCGCCAGCTTTGTTGCATTTGTGCTGTTTGTTTGCACTGCAATGATCTATGCCAGCGTCAAATTCCTGGAGGAGTGGCACCACTGGTTGACGGTAGCAAACTATACTTTGTTTGGCCTTGCTTCAGGCTTCATGCTGGCTGCTGCCTTCTCCGCGTATGAAGGTGTTGCGCTGGTGAGTTTTTATGGAAGCTGGGCGGTGTTTTTCCTGTTTATTGCATTGATTACCCGCTTATCGTCACTGCTGCGAAATGCAAGGCTGAAACACAAGTCGACACTGCAGTCAGCCATCGGTGTAAGACACAATGCAATTGTGCAGGAGACGCAGGGATTTATGGGCGGCTCGTTCAATACCCGTGAATTTTTTCACGGCCGCAGCGAGGCGACCTTGAAAATGGTGCGGCTGCTTTTCCTGCTGCTGGTCTTTATGCTCTCTCCAATCCTGCTGGCGATCTCCTGGAGCATCAGTTCGCCGCTGCTGCCGATAGCGGCTTTTAGCGTGCTCTATATCGGTCTGCTGCTGGAGCGCTGGTACTTCTTTGCCGAAGCGAAGCATCCGCAAAACCTCTATTACCAGTCGATGGCGTGATTGTCATCCGCCACTCAGTCCCGTTATTTATTTACCACGAAAAGCACGAAAAACACGAAAATGAGTTAACAGAAACAACCCGGTTGTTCGTGTCTTTCGTGACTTTCGTGGTAAATCTCTTTTCTTGTAGGTGTAGTTTGTAGGGCGGCATAAGCGGTAGCGCATCCCGCCGTGATGATGGTGCAAAGCGCGGAGCTTATTGAAGAACTCTGCGATGTCAGCTTGTCAGCTATACTTCTATTGCAGGGTCTATATTAAGGAGGGCTCTATGTGGATCGACAAGGCACTCAATATTCCCGGTCGTCTGCTGGTTAAATTTATAACCAGGCCGAGCAGGGACTACCGCACCTTTGCTGTGCATGATGATTCCCAGCTCAGTGAGGTGATTCAGCCCTGCGATGTGCTGCTGGTGGAGGGGAATCAATGGATCAGCGGCGCCATCAAATACCTGACGCAGTCGACCTGGTCGCATGCGGCAATCTATGTCGGCGATATCATCGATGTCGATAGTGAAGGCGACAAAAAAGTTCTCATCGAGGCAGATATCAACGCTGGCGTCATCGGCGTGCCCTTGTCAAAATACGCCAATCTGAATACCAGGATCTGCCGTCCGCTGGGCCTCTCGGATGAGGATAAATCACGCGTGATTACCTTTATGATGCGCAACCTCGGCAGCTCCTATGATTTGAAGAATATCGTTGATCTGACCCGCTACCTGTTGCCGACGCCGCCGGTTCC
>JAUXDV010000315.1 GCA_030620735.1 Gammaproteobacteria bacterium | reverse complement strand
CCGCCCGGTCCTGCAACACCGCTGATTGAAACCGCAATATCCGCGTCACTCTGCTGCAATACACCGGTCGCCATCTCGATGACGACGGCTTCGCTGACGGCGCCTTCAACCTGAAGCGTCTGCTCGCTGACACCGAGCATCTGCTGTTTGGCGCGGTTGCTGTAAGTGACGAAGCCACGATCGAACCAGTTGCTCGAGCCGCTGATGTCGGTGCACACCTTCGCCAGCCAGCCGCCGGTACAGGATTCTGCGACCGCAAGCAGCAGTCCCTGACGCATTAACTGCCCAGCCAGTCGATCACGTCTTGAAGAGATTAAATCGTCTTTTACCATGGCATCATGAGGCCTCTGAGCTGAGTCGAAGTCGTAAGTCGTAAGTCGTAAGTCAGAAGTCAGAAGTCAGAAGTCAAAAATCCTGAGTCCTGCATTCCCAATCATTACTTTTTGTTCTGATAGTGAGTATAGTTCATTGACACATTAAGAGATTGAAGGAGAGAGCTGTGCTGGAAAAAATTCTGCTTTTCGAGGGTATCAAAAAAGAGAGTATCGAAAACCTGGAGAAACGCCTGAAATCTCACAGCTATGGCAAAGGAGAGACCATCATTCACCAGAATGACGATGGCGATTCGATGTATTTCATCATCAGCGGCCGTCTCAAGGTCGTCTCAACGATTGAAGATGGAAAAGAGGCGTTGCTGGATTTCCTGCATGATGGCGACTATTTCGGGGAACTCTCTCTGTTTGACCGGGAGTCGCGCTCCGCTTCTGTTATTGCTGTCGAAGATTCGGTGCTGATCCGGATCAGCAGAGCAGAACTGCTCGGTTTTCTGGAGCGCCACCCCGAGGCCAATCTGATTCTACTGCGCTCACTTGCCAGGAGGATCCGCGGCATTACCAGCAATCTCAGCAGCCTGGCGCAGCTGGATGTCTATGGACGCATTGCACGCGTGCTGCTGCAGGAGGCCATCGACGAGCAAGGCGAACTTGTGACTCCACGCATGACGCAGCAGGATATCGGCGAGATGGTGGGCGCTTCACGCGAGATGGTCAGCAAGATTCTGAAAGACCTGCGCATTGGCGGCTATATTTCGATAAAGGATAAACGCATCAGGATTCACCGGAAGTTGCCGTCGCATTGGTGAGAAACCGCGTCAGCAGACCCAATTCATAATCACCTTCCGGCGCCTTGATACGCACCTCCCAGCCGCCGCCTGGAACCTCCTGCATTGCATTGCCATGGAGATCTTCGATTTCCTCAAGCTGGAAACGACGGTTTCCCTGCGGAGACAACAGTTCAAGTTTGTCGCCAACCAGAAATTTATTTTTTGCCATGATCTCCAGCACTCCATGCTGCTGCCCGGTAACTTCGCCGACAAACTGCTGCCGCATGTTTTTGGAGATGCCTGCACGGTAGTTCTGCATCTCATGGCTCTCATGACGCTGCAGAAAACCGTCCGTATAGCCGCGGTTCGCCAGGGCCTCCAGATCATCCAGCAGCAGCGGATCGAAAGGACGGCCTGCGGCTGCATCATCGATGGCGCGCCGGTAGACCTGGGTGGTGCGCGCCGTGTAGTAGTGAGATTTGGTGCGGCCTTCGATCTTCAGGCAATCAACGCCAATCCCGACCAGCCTGTGCACATGTTCTACAGCACGCAGATCCCTGGAGTTCATGATATAGGTGCCCATCTCATCCTCCATGATCGGCATGAACTCACCGGGGCGCTGCTTCTCCTCCAGATACCAGGTTTTATCAGCCTGCGGGTGACGTTGAATCGTATCCAGCGAGACTTCAGGGGCAGGCTCCAACTCACCGACTTTGTACTCCCAGCGGCAGGCGTTGGTGCAGGACCCCTGGTTGGCGTCACGATGATTAAAATAGCCTGACAGCAGGCAACGCCCGGAGTAGGCGATGCAGAGCGCGCCATGCACAAAAACCTCGATCTCCATATCCGGGCAATCCTGGCGAATCGCCTCGATCTCATCGAGCGACAACTCGCGTGACAGTATGACGCGAGTCAGCCCCACGGACTGCCAGAATTTGACACTCGCGGAATTCATGCTGTTGGCCTGCACCGAGAGGTGGATGTCCATCTCCGGCCAGTTTTCACGCACCATCATGATCAGCCCCGGGTCCGCCATGATCAGCGCATCCGGCTGCATCTCGATCACCGGCCTGATGTCGTCGATAAAAGTCTTCAGCTTGGCGCCATGCGGCATTGCGTTGGTCGCCACAAAAAATTGCTTTCCCTGCGCATGCGCCTCGTCGATGCCTTCGCGCAGATTCTGCTCCAAAAAGTCATTGTTGCGCACCCGCAGACTGTA
>JAUXDV010000253.1 GCA_030620735.1 Gammaproteobacteria bacterium | reverse complement strand
CTCTATCATCTGCGGCGTTCAGTTTCAGGAATGGATATCCTGGCCGGCACCATGGCGTTGCTGCACTCTCCGGAAGAGGCGCGCAGAGAGGCTGCAGAGATGCGTGGTTACATTGAACTGCACGTAGTTGAAGAGGCGATCGCCAAGAAAGAGACCATGCTGAAGAAGGTGCGCGTCTTGTATGAAACCAACCCGATGCTGGGACATCGCGGTGTGCGCCTGGGAATCACCTTTCCTGAAATTTACGCGATGCAGATCCGCGCCGTTCTCGAAGCGACGGCCGAGTGTGCGGAAGAGGGAATCGAGATACATCCCCAGGTGATGGTGCCACAGGTATGTACGGCTGAAGAGCTGAAATTTGTCAAGCGGTCAGCCGATACTATCCGCAAAGAGGTTGAAACTGCTGTCGGCAAAAAGGTTGCGTTTCACTTCGGCACCATGATCGAAGTTGTACGCGCCTGCATGCGCGCAGACTCACTGGCTGAAGAGGCGGATTTCTTCTCCTTCGGCACCAATGATCTCACCCAGGCGACATTCTCCTTCTCACGTGAAGATGCAGAGAACAAGTTTCTGCCGATGTATAACGACAATGGCATTCTTCAGGACAACCCCTTCGAAGTGCTGGATATCAAAGGCGTCGGTAAACTGATGAAGCTGGCAGTCAAGTGGGGGCGTGAAGTGCGTCCGGATCTGAAAGTCGGCATCTGCGGAGAACATGGCGGACATCCGGCCTCGATCAAGTTCTGCCAGGATGCGGGATTGAACTACGTCTCCTGTTCGGCTCCAAGAGTCCCGGTTGCAAGACTTGCCGCAGCACATGCAGCATTGATGAAGTAAGCTCGCGTACTACTGTTTCCCACGCTCAGAATGGGATCCATGTTATAAAGGGGCCGGTGACAAATGAGAACCATTTGTCACCGGCCTTTTTTATTTTTTTACGAAAAATAGTTAACTATTAAAAAAGTGAGATGAATGAAAGCAAGAGCTGCGGTTGCCTGGGAAGCTAAAAAGCCTCTATCAATTGAAGAGATAGAGGTTATGGGTCCCAAAGAGGGAGAGGTGTTGTTAAAAACAATTGCCTCCGGTGTTTGCCATACAGATGCCTTTACCTTGTCTGGAGATGATCCGGAAGGTTCCTTCCCTTGTGTTTTAGGACATGAAGGCGGTTGCGAGGTGGTTGAATTGGGGGCGGGAGTTAAAAGTCTGGATGTCGGTGATCATGTCATTCCCCTCTATATCCCGGAGTGCGGCGAATGCGAGTATTGTAAATCCAGTAAAACGAATTTATGCCAATCGATTGCAGGGACTGTCTGGACCGGCTATATGCCAGATGGCACCAGGCGTTTTTCAAAAAACGGCAAGGATATTTTTCACTACATGGGGTGCTCGACTTTTTCCGAATACACGGTAGTACCGGAAATTGCATTGGCAAAAATCAACAAGGCGGCGCCTCTGGAGAAGGTTTGCCTGCTGGGATGCGGCGTCACCACGGGGATCGGCGCCGTACTCAATACAGCAAAAGTTGAACCAGGCGCAACAGTGGCGGTGTTTGGTCTGGGCGGCATCGGTTTATCCTGTATTCAGGGCGCGGTAATGGCTGGCGCCGAGCGCATCATAGGAATTGACATCAATCCCGACAAATTCAAGTTTGCGAAGCAGTTGGGCGCTACGGATTTTGTCAATCCAAATGATATCGATGGATCTTTTGTCGAGTATATGCAGGATACATTTAATGGTGGTCCGGACTACTCTTTTGAATGCATTGGCAATACGCATGTCATGCGCGATGCACTGGAGTGTACGCATATGGGCTGGGGCGTCTCCACGGTGATTGGTGTGGCGGGCGCCGGACAGACGATTGAAACCCGGCCGTTTAATCTGGTCGTCGGCCGCACCTGGAAGGGAACCGCATTTGGCGGCGTCAAAGGCAGAACCGAGTTGCCCGGTTATGTAGACAGATACATGAGCGGCGCAATAGAGCTGGACACCCTGGTGACCCACACCATGCCACTGGAAGAGATCAATCGCGCATTTGACCTCATGCACAGCGGCGAAAGCATTCGCTCGGTCATTATATTCTAATTGTCATCAGAGCTGGATCATGAAACAGATAGAATCGATAAAGGAGTCAGGTGGTTATCTAAACCGCTATGAGCATGACTCAACGACCTGTCATTGCAAAATGACCTTCTCGGTCTACTTGCCTCCACAGGCGCAAACAAAAAAAGTTCCCGCGCTCTATTGGCTCTCAGGCCTCACTTGCACCGATGATAATGCACGCACCAAGGCTGGAATGCAGCGTTATGCGGCAGAATATGGCATCGCGGTGATCTTTCCAGATACCAGTCCGCGTGGAGATGATGTGCCCGATGAAGTCGATCGCTATGATTTGGGGAAAGGGGCTGGTTTTTACGTCAATGCCACTCAACCTCCCTGGAACAAGCATTACCAGATGTATGCCTATGTGACCCGGGAACTGCCGGAGTTGATAGAATCCACTCTGCCTATACTGCCTGATGTCAAGTCCATATCCGGTCACTCCATGGGAGGGCATGGCGCACTGATCTGTGCATTAAAAAACCCTCAAATCTATCGATCTGTCTCTGCATTTTCTCCCATCTGCAACCCGCTGGAGTGTGGTTGGGGAAAGGGGTGCTTTGGTGCATATCTGGGTGAAGATTCTGCAACATGGCAAGCATATGATGCGACTCTGCTCATTAATGCGGGTGCGAAATTCAGTGATATTCTAATTGATCAGGGGATGGATGATGAATTTTATGATGAGGGTCAACTGTTGCCTGAAAATCTTCAAGCCGCCTGCAATAAGATGGGCCAACCGCTGACATTGAGGATGCAGGAGGGCTACGATCATAGTTACCACTTCATAGCCACCTTCATTGGTGAGCATGTCGCTTACCATGCGGCAGCGTTGAAGTCTTGAGCATCCCGCTTTTCCTGGAAGAGTACGCTCAGGGTATGCTGCAATACACTCGATACACTAGAACTCGATGACACTACTCATTCTCCTGGCGCCGGGCTGGATTGCCTACTTCCTGCTGCACTCCCTGTTGGCGTCGCTGGTGGTCAAGCGATGGGTGGAGCGCAGCCACCCTCGCTGGTTACCCGCCTACCGTCTGTTTTTCAATGCCATGGCCGTCGTACTCCTTCTTCCTCTGGTCTGGTTGACCTATAGCATCGACGCGCCTCCGTTATGGCAATGGAGCGGAGCCATGGGCTGGTTGGCGAACGGCCTGGCGTTGCTCGCCATTGCCGGATTCCTGTGGACTATTCTTTA
>JAUXDV010000005.1 GCA_030620735.1 Gammaproteobacteria bacterium | reverse complement strand
TCGCCATAATCAAAGGTGAGTTCTTCGCCCTTGCGGATATCAACCCGGGCATAGAGTTCGGCACTCTCGAACTCGGTATTCCCCGGTCTGGAGTGGTTCAAATAACGCAGCAGATTGCGCCCGCTGATACCGTAGATGTCCGTCACATCATCCGGGTCGAAGACCCATAACACGTATGTGCCGTTGCGCTTCGCCCTGGGTCCATGATAGCTGCCGATATAGTCGCCCTTGTTAAATTTGCAGGCTGCAAAAAGTCCGGTGCCGTGAATTTCAGAGGATTCAGCAAACACCAGATCACGCAGTTTTCTGTTGCTGGTGCGTAGTTTCATCATCCTTGAAGACTCTGCGCAGCGACGCTACGCCCATCAGCCAGGGTATTCCAACCGACGATGTGCTGATGCGGTTGCGACTCTTCAGCGATCTCCGCCAGCTCTGCGAGTGTCATGAACTCCCCTGACGAGCCACGCCACATGACTATCATTTTTTCCAGAAACTGCAGGTCATCCTGCCCGGCCACGAAGCGCCAGTGATGCCCCAATGGCAGCCTGTTGAGGCTTGTGTCATAGATCTCTTCATGGATTCGCTCATCAGTTACAGCATCAGAGTGAAGCAGCTCTCTGATGCCGGGAAGTGTTACCGGAAGCTGCATGCAGCTGGAATGCTGATTGATCATCAGCGGATAGAACGGCGTCTTGCCGTGCGTATCAGAGGCATATCTCATACCGGAGTGCAGTTCCAGGCGGAAGAGTTCAGGATGCACCTGGAAATCCGACGCGGCATGAGAGATGGGCTCCTCCGAGAAGAGGTCCCGCCAGGCCTCGATCCCACGCTGCCACTGTTCGGAAATCCATTGCCGGTGCGCCACTGCAGCCTTCTGTCTCCAGCTGACAGGATCCCACGGCGCCAGGCCAATTTCATGTCCCTGTTCGGGAATCGCATGCAAGTTATCAGAAAAAGAGGAGATATGATCCGCGCCGCGCAAGCGGCTCAGCAAAGGGGCATTGCGATCCGGTCCGCAGGAGATAAAAAATGTCGCCTTCAACTCATAGCTTGAGAGCAGTTCCAGCAGCTTCTGCAGTGCCCCGCCTGCGCCGGCAAGGCTGTCGACCATAACGCTAATCGTGATTCGCATTGGTCACCACCTGTTCAAATAGTGTGTAAGGCGCAATAAGCCTGAGATAAGGGGAGACGACAGGTCAATCATCAACCTCACAGCTGCCGGCAGTGGAATAGACTGACATGATAAATTTCAGTTCATGCAGTACGGCAAGACGCTCAGTTTCCAGTAGGCCCTCTGTTTCGGGGAGAGTTGCGCCATCCTCAAGCAGGCAGATATCCTCCCATACCACCCGGCAGCCCTTGAGACACAGCTTCTCGACACAGGTTTCAATACGGGAGCTCATGGTTTCATTCGCAGCCAGTACTAGCGAGACCCGGCCTAAGACTGACAGGAGATAATAAAATTCTTTTCTCTCGCAAAGGCGCAAAGTTCGCCAAGAAAAACCTTTGCGATCTTGGCGTCTTGGCGAGAGACATTATGAAAATTCGACTCATTTGTATGATGTCAGACACTCAGGGATTACTAGTGCGCAGATCCTTTCAACTGATTGACCATGCCTTCGCTGACATCCTTGGCGTCGCCAAAAACCAGCGAGCAGTTATCCTGGTAGTAGAGCCGGTTTTCGACCCCGGAGTATCCCGGACGCATGGAGCGTTTGATGACGAAGACATGGTGCGCCTTGCCTGCGTCCAGCACCGGCATGCCGTAGATCGGACTCGTCGGATCATCCTTTGCGGCGGGATTGACCACGTCATTGGCACCGACGACCAACGCCACATCCGCGGTGGCGAATTCGGGATTGATCTCGTCCATCTCGACCACATTTTCGTAGGGAATATCCGCCTCGGCAAGCAGTACATTCATGTGGCCAGGCATACGTCCGGCAACAGGGTGGATGGCAAACTTGACCTCGACACCCCTTGCCTCGAGCTGCTCCATCAACTCCTTCATAGAGTGCTGCGCCTGGGCAACGGCCATGCCGTAGCCCGGAATGATGATGACTTTATTGGCATCCTCCATCCAGTAGATGGCATCTTCGATGGCTGCGGATTTGACGCCCTTTTGCGCGGCGTCTGCAACGCCATCGCCTTCTACCGCAGCTGTTCCAAACCCGCCGAACACGACGTTAAAAATAGAGCGGTTCATGGCGCGGCACATGATCAGCGAGAGGATGGCGCCGGAAAAACCGACCAGCGCGCCAACGATGATCAGCAGGTTGTTCTGCAGCGTAAAACCCGTTGCCGCAGCCGCCCAACCGGAATAGGAGTTCAGCATGGAGACGATGACCGGCATATCTGCGCCGCCAATCGGAATGATCAGGGTAAAACCCAGGATAAAAGCCAGCAGCGTCATGATGGCCAGCGACACTGTACTTTCGGTGAGTGCGAAGTGTACGGCAAAACCGATGGTAGCGATGGCCAGCAGTGCATTCAGAAGATGCTGTCCCTTGAACTTGACCGGCCTGCCGGAGATCATTCCCTGCAGTTTACCAAAGGCGATTACCGAACCGGAGAATGTTATCGCGCCGATGATAATGCCTGCCGAGAGCTCACCCATCAGCACGCCGTTGAGCAGGCCGTCAGCCTGCTTGTTCAAAAAGGTACCGATGGCAACCAGCACCGCTGCCATACCGACGAAGCTGTGCAGCGCTGCAACCAGCTGCGGCATTGCCGTCATCTGGATGCGCATGGCAATCACAGTCCCGATGACACCGCCAACAGCGACCCCGGCGAGAATAAAGCCGTAGGATCTAATTTCCGATCCCATCAGGGTGGCGACAATGGCGATCACCATACCGGCCATGGCAAGGTAGTTTCCACGCCGCGCCGAAGCCGGATGCGTCAGCCCCTTGAGTGCGAGAATAAAGAGAATTGCCGAGACCAGGTAGGCGATAGCCTGCGCATTTACAGATATTTCCATCATCAGCCCCTATTTCTTCTTCTTGTTGAACATGGCAAGCATCCTGTTTGTCACCAGGAATCCGCCAAAGACATTGATCGAAGCGAGCAGCACTGCGAAAAAACCGATGATTTCAGCAGTCGTTCCCACGCCCTCGAGCCCGGTCACAAGCAGCGCGCCGACAATCACAATGCCCGAGATGGCATTAGTCAGGGCAATCAGTGGTGTATGCAGAGATGGCGTTACCCCCCAGATCACCCAGTAACCGATGAAGCAGGAGAGAACAAATATATAGAGTGCAACCAGTGTTTCAGGCATGGATTTCTTCTCCGAAAAGGGTTCAGTCAGTCGAGGTAATCAGGGAGGCTTTGGTAATCTCATCTTCATCGAGCTGTTTCAGCATGAGACCCTCTTCGCCCTCATCAACCATGATGCCAAGCAGATTAAAGAGGTTGTTGGCATAGAAAGCGCTCGCATCAGACGCCATCATCGAAGGATAGTTGGTATGTCCGACCAGGATGACGCCATGTTTCTCGACCACCTGCTCTTTTTCGGTCAGCGTGCAGTTGCCGCCGTTGGCCGCGGCCAGATCAATAATAACAGAGCCTTCGCGCATGCGTTTGACCACATCCTCCTGGATCAGGACCGGCGCAGGACGGCAGGGAATCAATGCCGTGGTGATGATGATATGTGCTTTGGCGAGTTCGTCGGCTAGCAATTGCTGCTGCCTGGCCTTTGCCTCGTCAGAAAGTTCCCTGGCATAGCCACCCTCGCCGGAACCGCTTTCACCCACATCAAGTTCAATCGCCTTGGCGCCCAGGGACTCGATCTGCTCCTTGGTTTCCGGACGAAGGTCATAGGCATAGACATCACCGCCCAGGCGTCTGGCAGTTGCAATCGCCTGCAGGCCGGCAACGCCGACACCAAGAATAACGATACGCGCCGGCTTGGAGGAGCCGGCGGATGTCATCATCATGGGAATAAAACGCTTGTACTGCGCAGCAGCCTCGATCACGGCACGGTAGCCCGCGATATTGCTCTGTGATGAGAGGGCATCCATCGATTGTGCGCGCGAGATGCGTGGAATCTTCTCCATGGCGATAGGACGAATCCCCTTTGCCAGCATCGCCGGAATCACCTCCTCCACTTCACAGAGTTCAAGATGCCCGATGTAGATAGCGCCGTCATGCATTGCGGCAACATCATCAAGGTCTGCTTTACGCACCATCATCACGATATCCGCATCCAGCGCCGCTTTACGCTCAACCAGTTCAACGCCGGCTGCAAGATAATCATCATCATGATAGTGCGCGGCTTCACCCGCACCCTGCTCAAGCAACAGCGAAAAGCCCTTGCCAACCAGCTTCTTCGCCACCTCCGGCGTCATTGCAACGCGCTTCTCGCCTGCAACACTCTCTTTGACAACCCCTATTCTCATGGACGCTATTTTCTTTATATAAAAACGTTTTCTATTATTACGCGTGTGACGGCGCGACTCAACCGGAATTTATCTGTGATACTATTTTCTCTGCAATAAACGTAAGGAAGCTCTGATTTTTTTGTCATTGTGAGCGTAGCGCGGCAATCTCCCGGTATTGAATCAAACACCTGAGATTGCTTCGTTCCTCGCAATGACAAGGCAATGACGAATAACCAGTGCTTCCGTAACACTTCAATCTCTCCGTGCAGAAAGCAACATGAGCGAGCAACCACGCCTTCCCTATTTCCCGGTCTCTTTTTTCTCCATGATCATGGGGCTCTCCGGTTTTACTCTGATGATGATGAAGGTCGAGGAGCTTGGAGTGATTGCATACGCTCCTGTTGAACTCTCGGCCGCGCTCACCATTGCGCTGTTTCTGGTACTGCTCGGCACCTATACGGCAAAGCTCATCCGCCACCCGGATGCCGTGCGTGCAGAGCTTGACCACCCTGTGATGCTGAGTTTTTTTCCCACCATCACCATCAGCCTGATACTCATCGGCACCTTCCTGGCAACCTGGACTCCGACGATTGCCCTGCTCAGCTGGCAGATTGGCGCAGCTGGACAGCTCTTGCTGACACTGCTGATCCTGACGCGCTGGATACATCACGACCATTTTGAGATTCACCACATCAGTCCGGCATGGTTCATCCCGGTGGTTGGAAATATCCTGGTGCCGCTTGCCGGCGTGGAGAATGCATCCATGGAGCTGAACTGGTTTTTCTTCAGCATCGGCCTGCTTTTCTGGATCGTGCTCTTCACCATTATCATGTACCGCATGGTTTTTCATCGTCCCATGGCGGAAAACCTGCTGCCGACGATGTTCATCATGATTGCACCGCCCGCCGTGGGCTTTATCTCCTATCTCAACCTGGTTCCGGATCTGGATAACTTTGCCCGTGTGCTCTATTACAATGCACTCTTCATGACACTGTTGCTGCTGGTGCAGGCGCCCCGTTTCATTAAGATCCCGTTCTCTCTTTCATGGTGGGCCTACTCCTTCCCGCTGGCTGCAGTCACAGTCGCCACGCTGCTGATGTATGAGGAGACCGGCAAGCCCTACTTCCGGCTCATCAGCTATCTGTTGCTGGCGCTGGTGACCGCACTGATCATCTTTTTACTTTACAAGACTTTTCTGGCTGCACGCCGCAACCAGATCTGCTTACCGGCAAAATCCTGAGCGTATTGAGGGTTGATTTGAGTACCCGATTGCCTTTAGCCTTGGGTCATAGTCAGAACCATAGGATGTGCTGAGCTTGCGAAGCGCATCAATCGAATGCTTTGATGCGCCTCGTTCCTCTGCACATCCTATGGGTTGTTTGTCCACCAGATTGAAAACGGCATGATGATGCTTCTCAACTTTTCACGCTATTTTAAGGATTCCCCCGATGCGTCCGGCACAGTTATTGAAAGTTTTTATCCAGGAGTTTCACAGCACCTCTGGAGGTCATCACACGCCGGTGATGCTGTGGGGTCCTCCAGGTGTCGGCAAATCCCAGATGGTGGCGCAGGCAGCCGCCAAACAGGGCGTAGCGGTCATCGACATTCGCCTGTCGCAGATGGAGCCCTCTGATCTGCGCGGCATTCCATTTCGCACCGGCGAGCATGTGGAGTGGGCGACACCGGCAATTCTTCCGCATGAAAAGCGCCATGGAAAACAGGGCATTCTGTTCCTCGATGAGATCACATCCGCCCCACCCAGTGTTTCTGCTGCAGCTTACCAGCTGATTCTCGATCGTCGGCTTGGTGAATACCAGGTTCCTCCGGGATGGGTTATATTTGCAGCGGGCAACCGCCAGGGAGATCGCGGTGTGACATACACCATGCCTGCTCCGCTGGCCAACCGCTTCTCCCATTTTGAAGTGGAAACCAACCTCGACGACTGGGTCTCCTGGGCCTATGCCAACGGCATCGATGAACGCATCATCGGATTTCTGCGCTTTCGTCCCGAATTGCTGTTTGATTTTGATCCGGCGCTCAACCCTGTTGCCTTCCCGTCGCCCCGCTCGTGGGAGTTCGCTCATCGCGGGCTGCAAAAATTCAGCGGCCATCCTGAACTACTGCGGTCAACTCTGCAGGCATGTGTCGGCCCTGCAGCCGGCATCGAGCTGCACGCTTTTGTCAACAGCCTGGAACAGATGCCGGATCTCGATGCGATCGTCGCTGGCGAAGAGGCCGCAGTTCCCGATGAGATCGATCTGCAGTATGCCGTTGCCGCAGCACTTGTCGGCCGCGCCATCCGCGCTGCTCAGACAGCGGATGCAGCACAGGTGATCGGCAATATCCTCAATTACGCCGGTCGATTTCCGCAAAAGGAGATGGGAGTGATGCTGGTCTCGGACATGCACAATGCCATCGGCGAACTGCTGTTCCAGATCCCGGAGTTCACTGACTGGGCGACAGCAATCGCTGATGTGATGCTGTACGAATAGGGAAACTCTGATTATGTCGCTACGCACCTCGACCAGAGTCGAAATCAAACTGGCGGCTGCCCGCACCAGGTTGATTCTGGATAAACCCTTTCTTGGTGCACTGGTGCTAAGGCTGCCATTGAAAGCCGCCAACAGCAGCTGGTGCAAAACCACGGCCACGGACGCGCGCCATTTTTACTACAACCCTGCATACATCGAGCAGTTGACCCCCAAACAGACCCAGTTCATGCTGGCGCACGAGGCGCTGCACTGCGCCCTGATCCACTTTGCGCGGCGCGGCCATCGCATC
Organism: Gammaproteobacteria bacterium; assembly: GCA_030620735.1. Classification (GTDB taxonomy): domain Bacteria; phylum Pseudomonadota; class Gammaproteobacteria; order Chromatiales; family Chromatiaceae; genus Sva-25. The sequence goes on along the minus strand of JAUXDV010000005.1, from coordinate 12,409 downwards.
AAACACCGCTGGGATCTTGCCTGTGACTTTGCCATCAATCCACTGCTCATCGAGGATGGCCTGACGCCGCCGCCTGACTCCCTGTGGATGGATCAATACAAGGGCATGACGGCGGAAGAGATCTATCCGCTCATTGAAGAGCATGAGGAGATGGAGACCCTCGACCAGCATCTCTATGATCAGGAGGGCGAAAGTGGAGAGCAGGACGGCAGCGGTGGATCTCTGCCGCCGCCAAAGCAGCACAGCGAACAAAAGAGCGGTCAGCAGGGAGAAAAACAACAACAGCTGGATGAGAATCAGCAGGGCGGCAAAGATGCCGACAAACAGCAGGCCGGCGGCAGCGTCGATGATCCATATCCCGGAGAGACCCCCGACACCCCTCCTCCCCTGACGCCCGATGAAAAAGAGACCCTTGGCGTGCAGTGGCGTCAGCGTACTGCCGGCGCCGCACAACAGGCGATGCAGGCCGGCAAGTTCGGCGGCGCCATGGCGCGCATGATCGAACATCATCTGCAGCCGCAGCTGCCCTGGCGGATGGTGCTGTCGCGCTACCTCTCGTCACTGGCCAAAGATGATTTCAGCTACATGCGGCCCTCCCGCAGAGAGGGTGATGCAATCTACCCCTCGCTGCGCAGCGCGCAACTCGATGTGGTGGTCGCCGTCGATACCAGCGGCTCCATCAGGCGGGAGGAGATCAGCCAGTTCATTGCCGAAATCGATGCCATCAAGGGACAGATACGCGCACGCATTACCCTGCTCCCCTGTGATGCAGCGCTTGCGGAGGGAGCGCCATGGGTCTATGAGCCATGGGAGGATTTCAAACTTCCAGAAAAAATCCAGGGCGGCGGAGGGACGGATTTTCAACCGGTGTTCGAGTGGCTCGACAAAATGGATATGAGACCGCAACTGCTGCTCTACTTCACTGATGCCGACGGAAAATTCCCGCAACAGCCGCCTGAATATGCCGTGATATGGCTTGTCAAAGGCAAGAATAAAACCCCCTGGGGAGAGCGTGTCCAGTTGAATTAACTGCTGCAGCTATAATCAGGCAAACGTCTTAGTTCTGTTATGAGGGTCCCTGCTCGACAAAAAAACATCGTCAGGATGAAATTGGAACATTTAGTGTTATAGTTCGGCTTTTACTGGGGATAAGATATGAGGAAAAGAATATGAAACGAATCTCAATTGTGGCGGCTTGCCTCTCCTTCCTTTTGCTTTACACAGCAGCGTGGGGTGGAGAAAAAGATGATCCGGATCTGGTCATCGTCACTGGAATACATTGGACAACCGCATCGGAAGATGAAAAGGTGGCATATCTTTTTGGTATAGGCAATATGCTTGAAATCGAGCAGGCCATGCAGGGAAAAAATCCGTCAAGCCACATTCGTAACAACAGTATCGTTCCAGTCATGATTCAAGGACTTTCCGGTCAATCGATCACAAAACTGAGAAAGATGCTCGACCAATGGTATGAGAACAAGCCGGATCAATTAAAGCGATCTGTTATAGAGGTTCTCTATACAGAATTTGCGCTTCCTAACGCCAGGTCCTAAATAAACTCGAGGAGCAACACGAAATGAAAGCAATCACAATTCCTTTATTCGCCATGCTATTGATTGGCTCTGCGGGTTGTACCGATATGAGCAGAGAACAACAGGGGACTCTCTCTGGCGCAGGTATTGGCGCAGCTGCCGGCGCAGGTATTGCCGCGCTGTCAGGAGGCAGCGGCTGGACCGGTGCGGCAATAGGCGCTGTAGCAGGTGGTGTTGCAGGAAACATAAAGAGTAAACAATAACCTAACTACGCAATAGTTCCATGCATTTTGCGGCCAGAAGACCGCTCCTACGGCATGTGCACATTCCTGACGTAGGATTGGTCTTCTGACCACGATTAGCTGCTAACCTCTATACGGCGCGGCATCTGCGGTGCAGACTTGGGAAGGATGACTTCCAGCACGCCATTCTGACTGGATGCGCTGATGTTGCCGGCATCGATGGTATCCGGTAGAGAGAAGCGCCGAATGAAGACGCCATGTGAGCGCTCCAGACGTTTGTAGTCCTTACCGCCCTCAGTGGATTCATGTTTGCGCTCTCCCTTGATGGTCAGAACACCCTGCTCCATCGAGACCTCGATTTCGTCAGCGCTGATTCCGGGAATGTCCGCATGGATTAAAAAACGCTCATCCTCCTCTTTGATGTCAACTGCAGGAGACCAGTCGCTGCCTTCAACCAGGCTGGTGTCGTCACGCCCCGACGGGGTGTTCAGCAACTGGCCCATTTCATTATGCCACTGGTCGAGCAGATTCCACGGGTTTCTTACTAGCATATTCATTGTTTCACTCCAAATTAATCTCTTATTTTTAGATATAGTGCAGAGTCGGGCCATTTTCAAGGGTGATGAACCTGAAGGGCTAAATACAATTTTTTTCCTGGCACACAAATACTTACATGAAAGTTCTACTCTATAACGAGATCAATCCCGCCAAAATCCCCGGATTCAAGAAGATGCAGGCCTACCTGGAGGACGATGATTTCCGCTCGGCCGAGGTCAAGAAGGTGGGGGACAACCTCTATCGTGCGCGCCTGGACCGCAGCAACCGTTTGCTATTTGCGGTTCACCGCTACCAGGGGGAGGCTTATGCGCTGATCCTGGAGTACATCAAACAGCATGCCTACGAAAAATCCCGCTTTCTGAATCGTGGCGGCGTGGTGGACGAAGCCAAAATCACCATGCCGAAGTCTCTGCAGGAGGTAAAGCAGGAACCACTCATTTACCTCAACCCCGATCACTCCACCTTCAATATACTGGATAAAGTAATCTCTTTTGACCAGGCGCAAAGTGATATCTTCGCCCTCCAGCCTCCACTGATCATCATCGGCTCGGCTGGCAGCGGCAAGACCATGCTGACTCTGGAGAAGATGAAAGAGGCCGTGGGGGATATCCTCTATGTCACCCGCTCTCCCTACCTGGTGCATAACTCAAGAGATCTCTACTACGCCAGCGGTTATGCCAATGAAGATCAACAGATCGATTTTCTCTCTTTTCAGGAGTACCTGGAGAGCATCCATGTGCCCGCAGGACGGGAGATGCATTTCAAGGAGTTCGCTGCCTGGATCTCCCGCCACCGTGCCGTCAGTGGCCTCAAAGATGCCCATCAGCTGTTCGAGGAGTTCAAGGGGGTTATTACCGGTCCGGGTACAGACGCATCCTATCTCAGTCGCGATGACTATCTTGAACTGGGAATTAAGCAGTCGATCTTCCCCCGGGAGCAGCGGAAGCAGGTCTATGACCTGTTCACTAAATATCTGGAGGTGATGAACGAGCAGGGATATTACGATGCCAATATCCTCAGCCATGAGTATCTGGCGAAGGTAGAGCCGCGCTATGATTTCATCGTCATGGATGAGGTGCAGGATCTCACCAACATTCAGATGCAGCTGATCCTCAAGTCATTGCGCGATCCGAGCGGCTTTATTCTGTGCGGCGATTCCAACCAGATCGTACACCCCAACTTTTTCTCCTGGTCCAAGATCAAGAGTTTTTTCTATCGTCAGGAGGGTTCGGCTCCGCAGGCGGATCTGATCCGCATCCTTAACACCAACTATCGCAACTCCCCCCAGGTGACCGAGGTGGCCAACCGCCTGTTGAAGATCAAGAGCGCACGCTTCGGCTCTATCGACAGGGAGAGCAACTACCTGGTAGAGAGCAACGCCCACAACAGCGGCGAGGTGATTCTGCTGCAGGATGATGAGGGTATCAAAGCCGAGCTCGACCGTAAGACCCGCCACTCGACCCGCTTTGCCGTCATTGTCATGCACCCGCAGGACAAGGCAGCCGCCAGCGCCAGCTTTGGCACGCCGCTGGTTTTCTCTGTGCAGGAGGCCAAGGGGCTGGAGTATGAGAATGTCGTGCTGTACAACTTCACCTCGGGAGAGGAGCAGCGCTTTCGTGAAATCACCCGTGGTGTGGCGCATGAGGATCTGCAGCATGGATTGAGCTACGCCAGGACCAAGGATAAGAGTGACAAATCCCTTGAGATCTACAAGTTCCATATCAACGCCCTGTACGTCGCTATCACCCGCGCTGTGCGTAATATCTATCTGATCGAGAAAACGACCAAACAGCGGCTGTTTGACCTGCTCGACCTGCGGCTCTCCAAAGATGGACTGCAACTGGAGAAACAGGACTCCACCCTGGATGAATGGCGCAAGGAGGCGCAGCGGCTGGAGCAGCAGGGTAAAGAGGAGCAGGCAGAGAGTATTCGTGAGCGGATTCTAAAACAGAAACCCGTGCCATGGCAGGTGCTGCAGGGTGAACCTCTGGATCAACTCCAACAAAAAGCGATCGAGGAGAACAACAAGAAGGCGAAGCTCGCCCTGTTTGAATATGCACTGGTATACCGCGATCAACCCCGTTTGAATGCACTCATCAAAGCTGGATTCGCTCCCGCCAGGAACCCGCAAAAAGGAATCCATCTGCTGAACAAAAAGCACTTCGTGCCTTATGAGCTGAAACACCCCGGCGCTGTGCTGCGGCAAACCGATCAATATGGCGTCGATTTCCGCAATCTCTTCAATCAGACACCCTTGATGGTCGCCAGCCGCCTCGGTAACGAGACCCTGGTAAGGGAGTTGCGAGAGCGCGGAGCAAATACCGAACTGATCAATAATTCCGGATTCAACGCCTTCCAGATTGCCCTGGAGCAGACGCTGGATGACCCTAAATACAGCAGCAACAAACTCGCCGCCGTTTATCGTCTGCTGGAGCCTGACTGCATTGATATTCAGGTGGATGAGCAACTGGTCAAGCTTGACAAACGCTCCATGGAGTTCCTCATGCTCAGCCTGATGATGGCGATGTTCTATACCCGCATGGGAGATGCAATCAATCAAACAGGGGGAGCCTTCCAGAGCAGTGATTTTACTGAGGCGCTGGCGCATTTTCCGGAGCGTATTCTGCCTGCGCGGCGCAAAAAACGTCCCTATCTCTCCAGTATTCTGTCGAAGAACGAGGTCAGCCGCGACGACCAATACAACCGCAAGCTGTTTCTGCGCGTGAAACGCGGCCACTACATCATCAATCCGGGATTGAGCCTGCGCGTGGAAGGCGAGTGGCAAAATATCTATGCGCTGCTCTCATTCGATATGGTCGCTTGTCAGCATACTGAGCAAAACCCGAATTGGTATGCGAGCTTCGATACCAATACTTTAGCGAGACAGAAAATCGAGCGCTTTGCAGAGAAGATCAGCAGATACACCAAGACAGGACGTTGGGAAGATGAGTTTTGAGTTAGGCCTACTCCCCTCGGGACATCTGCACTGCTTCCCATTAAATACATCAAAAGAGAGGAATTCATCAGGCGAAAACGTTCAGGCTGCCCCCGTCGGCAAGGCATTTGCACGCAGTGCGGGTGAGGGGTTATTCACCCTGGCTGCCACAAACAGCAGCGCCGGGCTCTCCCCCTCTTTGCAGTACTGGCGTAATTTTTCCCGCGAATACCTGAATGACCGCTGCCTGCTGACTGAATCCGATCCACAACAGTCTGATCCTGTCGAGCCATTGACTGCCAGCGAAACCGCGCATCTACTGCTGAGCGCGCCACCGATGCGTGGCGCTGAGTATCTCTCCGCCCCCGCGCTGCAGGAGATCCGCCGCCTGCTCGATCACTGGGTGTGTGAACAAATACAGCATCTCGGCGGGCTAGGCGCCCTGCTTGCCAAAAGCGCGCCGCAGTGGCATCAACTGGGCCGCGTCTGTTTTCATCTGGCGGAAAACAAGAGCGACCCCGATTACCCCTTTGCCTTCATGGCGACTTACGCCCCCGAACTCTCGAAACAGGGCCGCGTTCGTCATCAGCCCCTCGGTCACGCCCTGCAGGAGTATGCGGGAGCGCAAAACAAACCGGCGTTGATCCGCCTGCTTTCACCCGTTCAGCTCGCCGCTGAATCCAGCGCCGTGATCAAGGATCTGGTCGATAGCGGAGACATCTATCACCCGCTGGCCTGGTCGCCCGCGGAGGCCTATGCGTTTCTCAAGGATGCGCCCGGGTATGAGCAGTGCGGCGTGGTGGTGCGTTTGCCTGACTGGTGGAAAAAACGCAGCAAACCGCGCGCCGGCATCACCATTGGTGAGAACAGGCAGAAGATCTTCAATGCCGGTTCACTGCTGGATTTCAAACTGCATATTGCGCTGGGGAGCGAGCAACTCAGCCAGGACGAGCTAAAAAAACTCATGGCTGCTGGTGATGGCCTCATTTTCATGAAGGGGCAGTGGGTTGAGGTGGATCAGGAGAAGCTCAGTGAAGCCCTGGCCCACTGGAAAATGGTGCAGGCAGAGACGGCTGATGGCGGCCTCTCCTTTGCCCAGGGAATGCGGCTGCTTGCAGGCGCGCCTGCCGACCTGCAGGATACCGCCACGGAAGAGAGCCGGGAGTGGTCTTTTGTTCAACCGGGAAAATGGCTGGCCTCCGAGCTGGAGGCGTTGCGTTCGCCCGATCAGGCGGAGCAGATCAATCCGGGTAGCGCGCTCAAAGCAACCCTTCGACCTTATCAACAGCAGGGCGTGAACTGGTTGTGGCTGCTCTCCCGACTGGGTCTGGGCGCATGTCTGGCGGATGACATGGGGTTAGGGAAAACGATGCAGGTCATCGCACTGCTGCTGGCGATGAAAAAGCGATGCAGTGACAAACCCTCCCTGCTGGTGCTGCCTGCATCGCTGATTGGCAACTGGAAAACAGAGCTTGAGTGCTTTTCCCCCTCTCTTCATTGTCTCTTCATCCACAGCTCCCAGCTGAGCAAAAAGGCAATGGATGAGATAGCGCAAGACCCTGCAGCGCTGGAAAATATTGATCTGGTGCTGACCACCTATGGCACTCTCATGCGTCAACAGTGGCTCCAACAACAGAAGTGGCGTCTGCTGGTGCTGGATGAGGCCCAGGCAATCAAGAACCCCGCGGCCAGACAGAGCAAAGCGGTAAAATGCCTCGAAGCCGAATCCCGTATTGCACTGACCGGCACACCGGTGGAAAACCGGCTATCGGATCTGTGGTCACTGTTTGATTTTCTGAACCCCGGCCTGCTGGGATCAGCTACACGCTTCAAGAAATTTGTGAAATCACTCTCCGAGCGCAATAATGATCAATATGCGCCGCTGCGCAATCTGGTCACCCCCTATATTCTGCGCCGCCTCAAGAGTGATCGCTCCATCATCAGCGACCTGCCTGAAAAGACCGAAGTCGCCGCCTACTGTGGTCTCAGCAAAGCCCAGGCAGTGCTCTATCAGCAGGCCGTTGAACAGATGGCGCAAGCCATCGAGAACCTGGATGGCATCAAGCGCCGTGGTCTGGTACTCTCCTACCTGCTGCGTTTCAAACAAATCTGCAACCACCCGTCACAACTGCTGGGTGACGATGAGTACGATCCGAAGAACAGCGGTAAATTTCAGCGTCTGGCGGAACTCTGTGAGGAGATCGCCTCACGCCAGGAGAAGCTGCTGGTGTTTACCCAGTTTCGTGAAATGACCACCCCGCTGGCAAACTTTCTGGCGCAGCAGTTCGGCCGTCCCGGCCTGGTGCTGCATGGAGGCACCGTCGTAAAGCAACGCCAAAAACTGGTTGAACAGTTCCAGGATGAAGAGGGACCGCCCTTCTTTATTCTATCGCTCAAAGCAGGTGGAACCGGCCTCAATCTCACGCAGGCATCACACGTTGTCCATTTTGACCGCTGGTGGAATCCTGCAGTGGAGAATCAGGCCACAGACCGCGCTTTTCGCATCGGCCAGAAAAAAAATGTGTTGGTGCACAAATTTGTCTGCCAGGGAACGGTGGAAGAGAAAATAGACGCCCTGATCAATGAAAAGACGGCTCTCGCCAATGACCTGCTGGAGGGCGGTGCCAACAGCCTGCTGACAGAGATGGATGACAAGGCGTTGCTGAAACTGGTCTCCCTTGATATCGAAAAGGCGCGAGTCTGATGAATCTAAAGAGCTATCCAAGAGGTAAAATAGAATGAGTTATTACGGATGGGCTCCCTACGTGCCGGTAGCAAAACGGCGCGCCAAAGCAGCCAGAGAGATGAAAAAGCTGCACAACCAGGGGATGCAGATTGAACCAATCGAAATCCAGGGGAGGAAGATCGCCCGCACATTCTGGGGTGAAGCCTGGTGCAATCACCTGGAAAAATTCAGTGATTATCAGAATCGTCTGCCCAGGGGGCGAACCTATGTGCGCAATGGTTCGGTGTGTCATCTGGCCATCTCGAAGGGAAAGATTGAAGCCATCGTCAGCGGCTCGCAACTCTACAAAATCGACATCAACATCACCCCGCTCGCTGCAAACAAATGGGAAAATGTGCGTAAAGAGTGCGCCGGACAGATCGGCTCTATGCTGGAACTCTTGCAGGGACGCTTCTCCGATAATGTCATGAAGATCGTGACCGATCAGGAGAAAGGTCTATTCCCAAAACCCGGCGAGATCAAACTCGCCTGTAGCTGTCCGGACTGGGCAGAGATGTGCAAGCATGTCGCCGCCGTTCTGTATGGCGTTGGCGCCAGACTGGATCATCAACCGGAACTGCTTTTTCTACTGCGCAACGTCGATCAGGAAGAGCTGATTTCAGAAGAACTAAATATGCAGACAGCGACGGCAGGAAAAGGAAATCGCAGGCGCCTGGCCGGGGCGGATCTTTCCAGCGTGTTTGGCGTGGACATCGAAGAGCCGCTAAAATCCGGTCGCAAAAAAACAGCTGCCAGCAGAAAAACCATTACAAAAACAGGCAACAGGAGAGTCAAAAAAAGCGTCAAAAAGAGAGCTGTAAAAAAGACGACTGCCGTAAGCAGAAAGAAAAAACAATTTATCCCCACAGCAGCGGCAGTCACCAGTCTACGCAAGCGCTTCAAGATGAATGCATCACAATTTGCAACCCTGGTTGGCGTAACACCACCCACGCTAAGCAACTGGGAAAATGCCACTGGCAAGCTCAATCTTCGCCAACGCAGCCGAGACGCACTGATCAAAGTCTCTGAACTGACGCCTCAGCAAGCCATAACTGAAGTCATGCGTATTCGGCTGAAAAAAAGAGCCGCCCAAAAATAACCTCCCGATTTGGACTGAGCTACTCAAGCGGGTACCCGGATAGTGGCAGAGCGTTACCGTTATTCCAAGACGATTGGCCAGCTCTGTTTGCAGCTGCTTTTTCCACATTCTTGGACGTGCGCCATTGCTGCCGCCTCCATCAGCCAGAATGAGCATTGGTTGATCCCGCCTATATCGCAACGGGCATAAACGACATAACCCGGTCTATCGTCCAGTAGGCCGCTATGCTGCCGATGCTGTAAGGCAGCACGCGCCATGCGCCTTGCGGCAGCGTGACAGGCAGGCGCTTGAGCACAGCAAACAGGGCGAGGACAGCGGCAATGAACATCAACTGCCCGGTTTCCACACCGACATTGAACATCAGCAGCGCCAGCGGAATCTCCTGCTGGGGCAAGCCGATTTCAGAGAGCGCGCCGGCAAAGCCGAGACCGTGAAACAGGCCGAATGCGAAGGCGACCACCCACGGATACTTCTCGGTGAGGCTGGTCCTGCCCTGCCTGCTGTGAATGATCTCGACAGCCAGGAACAGGATGCTCAACGCGATGAGCGCTTCGGTTGGCGCCGACGGAATATGCACCACGCCCAGCGTCGCCAGCGCCAGGGTAATGCTGTGCGCGACGGTAAAGGCGGTGACCGCCTTTAGCAGCGGTTTGAAGCCGGTGACGATCAGCATCAGCGCCAGTACGAACAGCAGGTGATCGACTCCTTCGAGGATATGCACAGTGCCCATGCGCCAGTAGTCGCCGGCGACCTTGAGTTTAGATGCCTCCAGCGGGATGGTGTACTGCGGTGATGCGGGCCGTAAAATCGCCGAATGCGAGCTGCCGTCCTGCATCTGCACCAGCAGCAGCACATCGGTCTGCGTCGCAGTCAGGCCGTTGATAACGATGGTCTGGCCGCTCAGCGGCTCACCGCTGCTCTTGTAGGTGGCGTGTTCGATGCGTGCGCCGGGGGCTTCCTGAATGGTTGGCGAACCCAACAATTGCAGACTCTCCGGCAGTCGTGGTGTGATGGCCAGCACCTTGTCGCCACGCGTGGGCACCTTCCAGGTAACCGCGAACAGGCCGGTGCTCTGCTCCTTGATATCCAGCAGCGCGGGACGGATCTCGTCGGCGATAGCCTGAATCGGCGCAAGCAGCCCTGCCAGCAGGACTCCTAGCGGCAGCCATGTAAGCCGCCTCATCGGGGCATATCCTGAAGCACAGCAAGCGACTCCTTGTTTGCCGGAGCTTCGTTGCCCTGCGTACTGTCATCGTCCGCCTTCAGCGGCTCTTCGATCACCACGCTGTACTGCTCACGCAGGCTCTCGTAGAACTGCTCGTTGAGCTCCTCGCTCTTGTCGCTCTTCCACTCCTGCTCCACCCGCTCGCGCACATCGGCAAATACCGGCGGCGGAGGCTCGCTGACCGCTTGCACATACACCAGGTGTACGCCATAACCGGAGAGCACCGGTCCGTGCCATTGCCCCGGTGACAGTACAACCAGGGATTCGGTAAAGCCACTGCCGAACTGTTTCTGAATTTCGGTCTGATCCTTTTGCGGATAGTAGTTTTGCAGCATGAAGCTGTCGCCGAGCGCACCGGCATCGCCGATATCATCGCCGCGGGCGATCAGTTCCGCCTTGATCTTTTGCGCATCATCCAGGGTCGCGTCACCCCGCTTGTCGGGATCGATGAAGACCTGGGTAAAAGTGTAGAGGGCAGGCTGCTGGTAGCGCTGCTTGTGCTCCTCGAAGTAGCTGTGCAGGTCCTCTTCGCCGGGCGGGGTCAACGCCACCAGGTCCTTGGCGAGGAACTCCAATTTCTGCGCCAGGCGGCGGCGGATGACCTGGTCATGCTTGTTCAGTCCCATGGTCAGCGCTTCACGATAGAGCACGGTCTCGCGAATGTACTGCTGCATCAGGCCGTCGAATTCTACAGCCGTCGGCGGCCGGTTCCAGCGTTTCTGCCAGGCGGTTCGCATCCACTCGACTTCGCCTGCAGTCACCACGATAGTCTTATCGTCAGCTTCCGGCATCGGTTCGGCGAACGCACCGTATAACAGGTAAATAGCTGCGCCGATGAGCATAAAATGCACCAGCGGTTCACGTAATAATTTCACTTCTGATAACTCCACTTCAATTTAATAAAACCTTATGCGCATTACATATTGACCTGTAATTTTCAATATCCGCATGTCTGCACGCATCTATTTCGCGGCCGGAAGGCCGCTCCTACAGCATATGTCGAGACTATGTGTAGGAGCGGTCCTCTGACCGCGATTGATCAGAATCTAAAAAATCAACACCTGGACGAACACCCCAATATTCCAGTACTCGATCATGCTGTTGGTAGAGACGAACGCAGGCCCCATTGATCACTTGCCTCCGCTGCCGGTAAAGTCGCAAGGATGATAAACATGTTGCAGTAATTATTCACCCCCCATAACGGAGGGATTATGGGGGGATGAGTAAATGGCCGTATAGCTATATGGTGTCCGCGTTTATAGCTTCGTTAGGAAAGACCATGCTCCAGAGAACTTTGCTGTCATCAGGAATATCGCCCTGAATTTGCTCAAAAATGAGAAATCCTTCAAAGGCGGAATAAAGGCCAAGCGCCTTAAATCCGGATGGGATCATGAGTACTTGTTAAAGGTTCTTGGAGATGGATAATTTTAGTGCGATTGCCCTGTGTTTTTTCCCATCCAGATCCTCTTGATCTCAATGGCGATTTTCAATCCAGGACTCCTTTGATTTTGGAAGGCGTCCGAAATCGTCTATGACCTGGATGGAATGAGGCGGGACATCAGACCACTTCCACAAAATAAGATTGTGGTTTTGTTCCGTACAGCCGGGAGCAAAGCTTCGGGTTAAGACTCCAGCAATGCCAAATGATTGGAGTTGATCAGTTAACTGCCATGTTGGCGGTTCGTGCTTTTGTGAAATCAGATCTTCCCATGCGCAAGCCAGATCTGCTGGAGAACATCCCATCGCTTGTAATATTTTGGGGTCGTTCAAATCAGCGATATCAGCACAGTCGACCTTGTAGGCAACGAGTGTCATTGGCTGTGGTTTGAATGGGAATCCCTGTTGCACTTCCATCCACGCTGTTGTCGGATCCAGCGAAGTATACAAGGCACTGGTTCCTGATCGGTTAAATCGGCCGCCGTGAGTTTTGGCCCCGTCACCCGAGAGAGGAGTGAAAGCCCACATGGGATGATGTGCTCGAAAAACAGTGCCGCTAAACCGGCGGACAGCTATGCTCAAGCGTAGCCGCCGTCTGCAATGCGGGAAAGATACTCCTTGACGGATTTTGCGCGCCCTTCCTTGACCATGTCTTC
>JAUXDV010000023.1 GCA_030620735.1 Gammaproteobacteria bacterium | reverse complement strand
CTTCGAGTGGATGAACAACATCGAGGACTGGTGCATCAGCCGCCAGATCTGGTGGGGACATCGTATTCCTGCATGGTATGACCGGGAGGGCAATGTCTACGTCGGTCGCTCCGAGGAGGAGGTGCGCACTAAACACAAGCTTCCGGCAGACTATGCGTTGCAGCAGGATGAGGATGTCCTGGACACCTGGTTCAGCTCCGCCCTGTGGCCATTCTCCACGCTGGGATGGCCTGAAGAGACCGAACGCCTGAAGAGCTTCTACCCGACCAGCGTGCTGGTGACGGGGTTTGACATCATCTTTTTCTGGGTCGCCCGCATGATCATGATGGGGCTCAAGTTCATGGATGACGTGCCCTTTCATGAGGTCTACATCCATGGCCTGGTGCGCGACTCCCACGGGCAGAAGATGTCAAAATCCAAGGGCAACGTGCTGGATCCGATCGATCTCATCGACGGCATCGAACTCGAGCCGCTGGTCAAAAAACGCACCACGGGTTTGATGCAGCCGGAGAACGCGCCGAAGATCGAGAAGCTGACACGCAAGGATTTCCCCGATGGCATCCCTGCCTTCGGCACCGATGCGCTGCGCTTCACCTTTGCCGCGCTGGCGTCGACGGGGCGCGATATCAATTTTGACATGGGGCGCGTCGAGGGTTACCGCAACTTCTGCAACAAGATTTGGAATGCCGCCCGCTATGTGCTGATGAACAGCGAGGGTGAGGATTGCGGTCAGCACGGTGATGCTGATATCGAACTCTCGATTGCCGACCGCTGGATACTCACACGCCTACAGCAGGCGACTGAGACGACCGGCAAAAGTATTGACAGCTATCGCCTCGATCATGCCGCCAGGGCAATCTATGAATTTACCTGGAATCACTACTGCGACTGGTACCTGGAACTCTCCAAAACCATTCTCAACAGCGACGACTCCAGTGAAGCCGCCAAACGCGGAACCCGCCAGACGCTGGTGCAGGTGCTGGAGCAGCTGCTGCGTCTTGCGCACCCGATCATCCCCTTTATCACCGAGGAGGTCTGGCAGCGGGTTGCTCCGCTTGCCGGCATCAGCGGTGAAACTGTTTCGCTGCAGCCCTACCCTGTTGTCGATGCTTCCCGTGTAGACACGCAGGCTGTCGAGGAGATGGAGTGGGTGATGCAGTTTATCCTCGGCATTCGCAAGATCAGGGGAGAGATGAATATAGCACCGGGCAAGCGAGTCCCTGTTCTGTTGGCCAACGCCACTGAAGCCGACCGGCAACGTGCTGTGGACAACCGCGCCTATCTTGATTTTCTGGCGCGCACCGAGTCGATCGAGATTCTCTCCGCTGATGACGAGGCTCCTGAATCGGCCACTGCCCTGGTCGGCGAGATGCAGGTGCTGATCCCGATGGCCGGACTCATCGATGTGGAGGCCGAACGCCAGCGTCTGCAGAAAGAGATCAGCAGGCTCAGCGGTGATCAGGAGCGCACTCAAAAGAAGCTATCGAATCCAAACTTTGTCGACAAAGCGCCGCAATCTGTAGTACAGAAGGAGCGTATCAAACTCGAAGAGTGCAAGACCGCACTGGAAAATCTTCAGCAGCAGCTGGAGAAACTGGCTGCCTTGTAACTTAGAGACAGAGACCACAATAATCGTCATTCCGGCGAAGGCCGGGATCCAGTGAATTCAATGGATTCCGGCTAAAAACATGCCGGAATGACGGGGTTTTGCAAGTACCTTTTGTCAATGGTGAATTCAATTATGCCCAGCAAAATGACGACAGAAAACAACTTCATCTACCTGACCCTTGCCCTTCTATTACTGCTGTTTTCCAGTGCAGTCGTCGAGCAATATGCAGCAGGTTACGGACAGGGGTTGATTACTGCATCGACTGTGCTGACGTTGATTATCGGCATCTTCAGCATCCGCAGTGAGCGTCGCTGGTTTCACACTGGTGTTGGCTTCACAACCGCCATTGTGCTGATTGCTATCGCGGAAAGTATCATGGATAATGCCGGATTAGGCTATATCCACCTGCTGATCATGCTTGGTTTTTTTTCACTGACCGCCTGGCTGGCGATTCAGCAGGTGCTCTCTGCCGATACCCTCTATCGAAACAGAATCTCAGGCGCCATCTGCTTCTACCTGCTGCTGGGCATGATCTGGGCCATGATTTACTTGCTGCTGATGCGGGCTGATCCGGATTCATTCGCCGGCATTGCTACGACAGACTGGCGAGACAATTATATGCGCTTGGTCTATTTCAGTTTTATCACGCTGACAACGCTTGGCTATGGCGACATTGCAGCAGCATTGCCGGTACCCCGCTTCTTTGTCTATCTGGAGGCAATCATCGGCCAGTTCTACCTGGCTATTCTAGTCGCCAGCCTTATCGGCATGCGCTTCTCCGGCAGCGAGAACAAAGAGTAAAGCAACTCTCACCGTCATTCCGGCGAAGGCCGGAATCCATGGAATTAACCACTTACAGAGCAGGCAAAATGGATTCTGGCTAAAAGCATGCCGGAATGACGGAGTTTTGTAAGCACCTCAACAAACAACAGGAAAACATGCAATGACTACACCCCGACAATCCCCGCAGGACAAGGCATTCATCAATCGCATGCTCGATGCCACCATTCGTATCGGCATGGTGCTGCTGCTGGCTTACTGGTGTTTGAAAATCATTTCGCCCTTCATCTCCCCTATCATGTGGGCCATCATTATCGCTGTAGCGATCTACCCGCTCTACGTAAAACTGGTCGCAATCATGGGCGGGCGGAAAAAAATGGCGGCCGCTCTGTTTGCCATTGTTGCCCTGGCGCTTTTGATCATACCGACAATCAAGCTCAGCGCATCCATGGTCGATACGACCCAGACGCTGTCAGCAGCCTGGGAGAGTGGATCTCTGAGGATTCCGCCGCCAGCCGAGAGCGTTTCTGAATGGCCGCTGATTGGAGAGAAACTTCACAAATACTGGACGCTTGCTTCAATCAATCTCGAGGCCGCCCTGAAACAAATTGCACCCCAGCTCAAAACAGCAGGAGCCTGGCTGTTTGGAGCCGTTGGCGGCGCAGGCCTCGGCATTTTACAGTTCATCATTTCGATCTTGATTGCGGCTGTGTTTCTCGCGAGTACGCAAGCAGCACACCGCTCCACCCTGGCAATCTCATCGCGTATTGCCGGTGACCGGGGAGAAGAACTGGCAGGAATTTCGATTGCAACCATACGCAGTGTCGCCCAGGGCGTCCTGGGTGTCGCAATTATTCAATCGTTGCTGGCCGGTATCGGCCTGCTGGTCATGGATGTGCCCGGAGCCGGTCTGTGGGCCTTGCTGGTGCTGCTGCTGGCAGTGGTTCAACTGCCACCGATACTGGTGCTCGGTCCCATTATTGTCTATGTCTTCTCAGTCGCCACGACAGGCCCTGCAATTGCATTTATGATCTGGAGCCTGATTGTCAGCGGCAGCGACGCTTTTTTGAAACCCCTGTTTCTCGGACGCGGCATGGAGATCCCGATGCTGGTAATCCTGCTCGGAGCCATCGGCGGAATGATGACATCAGGCATTATCGGCCTCTTCATCGGTTCAGTGGTTCTCGCGCTGGGTTACAAGCTGTTTATGATCTGGCTCGATCCGGTAGGTGCAGAGCCGGTTGCAGAAGAAGAGGTAACTTCTTTATAACTCCGTGCAAAATCAGTTGCAATTCAGGGGACAGTATACATATTAGGTCTGAGCAGAAGAGTGGTGGGCAGAACCTGGCCACCGGAGTCTCCGGGGCAGAGTGGTGGGTACCACTACGGCATCAGGATTTAATTGACCATCCATACAGCATACCCGGTTGCACTCACAATCGAAACATATCCAATTCGGCGTTGCTGTCACGCAATCGATCAACCAGGTGTGACAGGAGATTCCGATAGATGGTTTTCCCCATAACAGGGTCGGACTCCATCAGCACCTCCAGTTCACTGTGGCGAAGCTGGAACAGCTCCGTCGGCTCGGCCGCCAGCACACGAGTGTTCGGTGGCTGGGAATCGACGAACGAGTATTCTCCGAAGCAGTCCCCGGGTTTCAGATTAGCCAGTGGCACGCCGGTGCTTCCTGATGCATCCGGTAGAATTACGTTCACGGAGCCGCTGACGACGAGATAGATGTAGTGGTTGGGGCGATTTTCGTGAATCACCGTTTCGTGCGGAGAAACACGTATCATTTTCCCGGCCTCGTCGATCAACCGCAGATGATCCGCATGCAGACCCTTCAGGAGGTGATTTCGTATCAGTTGCTGTATGCTCATATTGTGTCTCGATGTAGTTTCTTACGGGATATTGTTTTCATTCAGCTCTGCTCTGCCACTAACTGTTGCAGTGCGCGAAAATCGGTCTTGCCTGTTCCCAGCAGCGGCAGCTCTTCGACATGCAGGATCTTCGCGGGAACTGCTATGGCGGCGATGCCCTGCTGCTTCGCCCATTTGCCGAGAGCATCGCGGCTGGCATCCGGGTTGCTGCTGACCAGCACCAGCTGTTCGCCTTTTTTAAGATCCGGAATTGCAGCGACCCCATGCTGATATTGCGGCCACAAATCCGCTGCCATCGCCTCGACTGCGGCCAACGAAACCATCTCCCCGGCAATCTTGGCGAAGCGTTTGGCGCGACCCTTGATGGTGATGAAGCCCATCTCATCGACCGTGACGATATCACCGGTGTCATACCATCCATTTTCAGGCGGATGCAGTGTGCCGGGATCATCCGCCAGCAGATAGCCGCTCATGACATTGGGAGCATGCACCTCCAGGCGGCCGCCCTCCTCGATGCCCGGCACTTTTTGCAGGCGGTATTCAAGACCCGGTACAAATTTTCCTACCGAGCCCGTCTGATTGTACATGGGGCTGTTCAGGGAGAGGATCGGCGCCGTTTCGGTGGCCCCATAGCCTTCAAAGATGCGCACCCCGAACTGTTCGCTCCACTGTTTACGCGTCTGCTCCCTGAGCCTCTCTGCACCGGTAAAGACGTAGCGCAGGCTGTAGAAGTCATAGGGATTGGCGAAGCGGGCATAACCGGCCATGAAGGTATCGGTGCCGAACATCATGGTCGCATTGGTGTCGTAGACCAGTTCCGGGACGATGCGATAGTACAGCGGCGAGGGATAGAGAAATATTTTGAGCCCCGAGAGCAGCGGCAGCAGCGTTCCGCAGGTGAGGCCGAATGAGTGGAACATCGGCAGCACATTGAAGACAATATCCCTGGGACCGAAATCGATCATCGAAGCGACCTGGTAGCGATTTGCCTGCAGGTTGATGTGGCTCAACACCACCCCCTTGGGATGCCCCTCGGTCCCGGAGGTAAACAGAATCACAGCCGGGCTCTGCGGGTCCCGCTGCTTGCAACTCAGCACATAAGCAAGGCGCGGCATCAAGCCACTGACAACCCCCATCGTCTTGACAGCCGCTCCCATCTCCGCAGCCACATCCTCCAGATAGGCGAGTTCTATCCCCTCAGCCTGTATCGCCTCCGCCAGCTCTTCCAGCCCGCCGACTTCAATAAACTTCCGCGAGCTGAATACAGTTCTTACTCCCGCTGTTGTGCAGCCACTGAGCAGATTGAGACTGCCCGTAGAAAAATTCAGCATGGTCGGGATCCGTCCGAATGCATGCAACCCGAAAAAGGCCGTCACGGTTGCCACCGAGTTGGGCAGCAGCAGCCCCACATGCTCACCGGAAGCTGTCTTCTTCGCCATGGCGCGCCCAAGGGAAAAACTGCCGATCAGCAATTTGCGATAGGTGGCCGGTTCGCGCTTGATATCCTCCAGAACAACATGCGTGGCGCCATGAATATCCCTGGCGTCGATCAGTGAGTGAAACAGGGTTTTATGATAATCGCTGGTCTCGAACATCATGTTTGTCATCAGTTCGGTGAGGCGGCGGCCTGCCCAACTGCGACGTTCACGGCTCCTCAAACCATCAGGGATATCCAACTGCGTCGGCGGCAGGAAATGCACCCGGATTTTGGGGAACCAGCGGATTTTGACCTTGCCGGCGAGCCGCGAGAACGGCGTGTACTGGGCGCCGTCCAGACGCACAGGCACAATCTTTGCCTGCGCCTTGTCAGCCACCATGCCCGGCCCCTCGAATATCTTCATCATGGCGCCGGTGCGGGTAATGCGCCCTTCGGGAAAGATCACCACTTTATCGCCCCGCTTGACGGCATCGATGAGTGTGCGCGTCGAAAGCGGATTGAGCGGATCGATGGGAATTGTCCTGGCCATGGAGAGAAAAAACTTCACCAGGCGATTCTTTGCCACATTGCTATCGATCGCAAAAGTGAGGTCTTCAGGGACATAAGCCGCAATCAGCGCCGCATCGAGGAACGACTGGTGGTTGGAGACGATCAGCACCCGATCGCCGGCATCCGCCAGGTTCTTCAGTCCGGTGACTTCCACCCGGTAGAACATCTGCAGCAGCCAGGCGACAAATGAGCGCGCCAGTGCGCCGGGAAGCAGGCGGGTAATATAGATGGCCACCATACCGTTGAGCAGCGCAACCACCAGGAATATCTGAGGTATCGTCAGCTTCAGTGAGAGCATGAAAACCACACCCAGTGCTGAAGCGACCATGAAAAGCGCATTGAAGATATTATTTGCAGCAATATTGCGGGCGCGATGTCCCTCCTTGCTGTGATACTGCAGCATTGTGTTCAGAGGCACGATGTAGACACCGGCAGAGATGGCGATAAGAACAATATCGACAACGACTCGCCAACCACGAAAATGGTCGAGAAACTGCGATACGGTGACCAGGGTTGCACCGTCTGCCGCAAAACCCCGGCTTGCAAAGAACAGGTCGATGGTAAAGATGGACATCCCCAGCGCCCCGAGTGGAACGAAGGTTGCGTGCACTTCACCCTTGAGCATGCTGTTGCACAACAGGGAGCCCAGCGCCATGCCTACGGAGAACAACACCAGCAGTAGCGTCGCCAGATTCTGGTCGCCGCCAAGCACATCTTTTGCGAAGGGGGTGATCTCTGTCAGAAAGGTGGCGCCAATGAACCAGAACCAGGAGATCGCAAGAATAATCAGAAAGATCCCTTTTTGGCTCTTTGCGTAGCGCAGCATCTCCCAGGTCGAGGTGAAGACGTTGTAATCCACCTTCAACTCCGGAAGCATCGGGCCGGTCGATGGAATATAGCGGCTGGCAATCCATCCCGCCATGGCAACCCCTGTGATCAGCAGTGACACCAGCATGGCGCCGTTATCTTCCAGCACCACCTTTCCGGCAATGGTGCCGAGCAGTATGGCAAGAAATGTGCCCGCCTGAACCAGGGCGTTGCCGCCAAGCAGCTCCGTCGGCTTGAGCTGCTCCGGCAGGATGCTGTACTTGATGGGACCGAAAAAGGCGGACTGGGTCCCCATCAGAAAAAGGATCGCCATCAGGTACCACACGCTTTGCAGCATAAAGCCGACACCCGCCGCAATCATCAATCCCAGCTCTGTCAGTTTGAGCAGGCGAATCTGCGCCACTTTGTCATACTTTTCGGCCAGCTGGCCGGCGCTGGCGGAGAATAGGAAAAAGGGGAAGATAAAGATTCCGCCAGCCATAGCGACCATCAGCGGGGCATTCAGACCGGACTGATCGGCCAGCACAAAAGTGACCAGAAACAGAATGCCGTTCTTGAAGACGTTGTCATTGAATGCGCCAAGAGACTGGGTGATGAACAGCGGCAGAAAACGCCGCTTGCCGAGGAGGTCGAACTGGTTATTTGACATAGTTGTATCCTGAAAGGATATTAGGTTACGCTGCGCTTTGCATTACATCTTCCCATGCGGCGCAATGCGCTGCGCTTATTGCTGACTACGCATTGACAGACTCAAATGATGCACAGAGTGATTAAAACGTTATCGCTTGCTTGCACCTATATCCCTGAGCAATTTTTGATACTTGGGATGATCACGCATCAAACGCCCGGCCAATTCAATGAGACGATCAACCTGCTCGGCTTCAAGTGAAAAACTGGTGGGAATGTTGTTGAAAAAAGTAATCTCGGCGGGATCTGTCAGGGATGTAAAATCCAGCTCGATATAATAGGGCACGATTGTACGGCCTGGCGGCGAAACCAGTTTCGCCCATTTTTTTAACTCACTTTTCAGAAGCTCATTGGTTTCAGTGTTGTAGAGATGCAGTTGCATGTCAGTCAGCGCATTGAAGCTGTTGCCAATTGACGGCAATTGTCTGGTTTTGCCAATGTCTGTGGGTGTAGAGGTCGATGCATTGACAACAATAATAACGAAGCGCTTGACACGATTTTTGCGATCCAGCTCTCTGTAGCCAAGCCTGCTGGCCCCCTTGAGTTGAGCGACCCGGTGCAGGGTGCGCACCCCCAGGTTATCTGTCACGCCGCCATCGACCAGCGTGACATAGGGTCTCTCCGGATGTTCGACATAGTAGTTCATACTCTCTATATACTCTTCCAGGCGTTTGTCATCACTGCGCCTGGCGCGCTCTTCCGCATCCCGCAACCACGCTGCTTTGGAAACATGGCAATCTGAATTGCTCTGCAGCAGGATCGGATCAAAAAGAATCGGCACCGCTGATGATGCAGCAACAGCCCTGGCAACCTTGAAGGTGGAGAGATCGGAGCAAAGCGCATCAAACTGCGGCTGGATAAAGACAAACTGGCTTCTGGAATTGAGATCCGAAGCATTGATGAGAATCAGAGGACCTTTCGACTTCTCGAGATCGGCAAAGGTTTTTCCACGAAAAATATGCTTATCATAATATCTAACCGCCTCTTCGGTGCGGCTCGTCGCTTTAATGGTCCGCCCGATGAAACCGGTAATGCTCAACACCAGGTCTTTCAGATCAGCCTGAACATCCTTCTTCAAAAAAACCTGTTCAAAATCCTCGAAAATCCGATCGCCAAAGAGCCCGTAATAGGCTGCGGTAAAGCTTCCTCCCGAGACGGAACTGATCCGGTCTACTTCATCCAGCATGCGCTGATTTTGTCCCCCGCGGTGAATCGTCGTATCACGCAACTCTTTTAAAACACCATAAGAGAGGGCCGCCGCACGCGTGCCTCCGCCTGAAAAAGCAAGCACCAGTTCGGTTTCACCTCTCTCATAACTCTGAGCATGCTTCTCCAGACTGTAGCCATGCGGACCGTCAGGGATATGTGCAAGCGGCTGATTTTCTATTTTCCCAATAGAGGCGCAAGCTGTCATCAGCATAACTGCAGCAGCAAGCATAAAAGCAAAAATTAGTCGTCTGAAAGCGATAATCATCTTTATACCTGTGTTGGAATGACGCTGGAGTTGTGCTGGACAACTCCTAAATATTTGCCATCATGCGTTGAACACTCTGCGTCAAGCCTACAATCGAGGGCCAGTCATAAGCGACGATACTCTGTCCATGGGCGAGATTATTGCGCAGAGATTCAACATTTTTTATCGCACGGTCAGCTTCCGATCTTGAGTTGAAGCCAATCTGCTTGAGTATATCCGCATCACTGAACAGAATTCTTGCCTTGTCACCGAGTTGCAGGCAATCGAGCAGATCACTCTGCTGAGAGATACGCAGCCGTTCTTCACACAACGCTTCGGCTTTTTTCAGACGCCCCGCAGAGCACAGTTCACGCCAAATCTCATGCGGCCATTTTTTGTTGATCATGGCGGCAAACTCTATCTCGATGATGGTAATCATGCCAAACAACCACATTCTGACGATAGGCTTCTCCATGTCCGCACGGGTAATCACACCAACGACTTCATCGAGTATGGCAAGAAAACAGTAGTCATGCCGGGTCAGAATGAGAATAACATCCATCAGGGATGTATCGTCATACACCATCTGGTCATGACTAAAGCTGCGTGCTCGCTGACCGCATGTTCCTGAACTGAGGTCTTCAATTCTAACATAGCCTGTAACCTGGCCATCTTTTCTGACCCCGGCAACCGGGACAGACTGCTCATGCATTATCTCTTTGATTTCAGATGAAAGCCGTTCAGCATCAAAAGAGCGCAGTAGTTCACCAACATCACGTGCTGTAAAGACTTCTTTGAAAATACGCTGCACACGACGCGGGGAAAAACCACCGTGCCAGGGGGATTCTCTCTCCTCATCAACCAGCATCGAACCGGGCGGATGATCCAGACCCAGTTTGCTGGAACAACGGCATAACTCCTTACCTGCCCTGCGCAACAGTGCTTCGTCGCCCTCCCCCAGCACCTCCAGCAGCATTGACATCTCCAGCAGATAGACTTTGGCGAATTTTTCGTCATGTTTGCAGATGTCGCGCAGGTTATCGATCAGGTCGGCCAACTTGACGCTTTTCGCACGCACCGAAGCCCTGGCCAGGTGCGACCTGTCTATAGCTTTCCTCGCTGCACGGTTGCCATCACCCGGTTTACTGATATCTGTCAGAGCATAGACAAGGTCATGCACCCCCTTGCCGAACTGCTGTTCGATGTCATAGTGCGTAGCCGCCGTATCCTCGACCGTGTCATGCAGCCAGGCGGCGGCGATCATCTCCTCGTCGTCTGTGACGGACGCCACGATATGCGCCACGGATTTGAGATGAACCTGGTAAGGCTGTTTGGTGTATTTGCGGCGGTGGTTGATACGCTGGTGCGCCACTGTTGCAAACTCTCTTGCTTGTTTGACTATTTCATTCATTATTGTTGCCGCTTGCTGATAGGAATGATGCTGTTGTAGCAGAGATAGAAGTGAAGCAATATATTACCTCATTTCAAAAAAAGCTATTCTTTAGCATTTTACTAGGTTATTATGGCAGGCTATTTAACGCACACTTAACAAGGTAAGAAGATGAGTATTGAAATTCCCGAACGTGATGGTGATGGATATTTGCGGAGCATGGATGACTGGACACTTGAAATCGGTAAGGCGATGGCCGAGGCCGACGACTTTGAGATCACCGATGCAATGTGGGAGCAGATTTTCAAAGCACGTGAATATTACGAATCAGAAAATGTTGTGCCGCCGATTCGCAAGTTTGTCAAATATGTCGGCATCGACAAGAAAGAACTCTACATGCAGTGGCAAACAGGCCCCATGAAGCCGATTTCAAAATATGGTGGTCTGCCCAAGCCGACCGGCTGCGTTTGATCAGCACAAACGCAATTCGCGGTCAGACAACCGCTCCTACGATCAATACATTACGTGCGTAGGAGCGGAAGCTTTCCAGCAAGAGTTACATAACCCTGCTATGCGTGGCGTCTGCCGGAACGCTGGTGCAACTCTGTGGAACACTGCCCACCGATATCAGAGAGCGCATTGATATCCAGTAACTGGATATTTTTTCGCTCTACCATGAGCAAATTTTTCTCTTGGAATCGGGAAAATGTACGGCTCACTGTCTCCACAGCCAATCCCAGGTAACTTGCAATCTCAGCCCGTGACATGCTCAGATTGAATTCTCTTGAGGAGAGTCCCCTGCTGTGATGCCGGGAAGAGAGCGACACCAGGAAGGCGGCAACCCGTTGCTCGGCGGAGTTGTTTCCCAGCAGCGCAACCATACCGCAGTCATTGTGAACCTCCTTGCTCAGAAGGCGCAGCAACTGATGCTGCAATCCCGGAATCTCTTCAGTCAGTTGCTCAAGCTGTTCAAAAGGCACTTCACAGACAGAGGTCGTTTCAAGTACGGTTGCCGTGCAGTTGTAACATCCCGAATGAATCGCTTCCAGCCCGATGATTTCACCGGGCAGAAAAAAACCAACGACGTGCTCCAAACCCTCGCGATCCTCATAATAGCTCTTTACAGAACCGGATTTGACAACATAGAGCCCCCTGAAACGATCACCCTGCTTATACAGCAGGTCGCCGCGATGGTAGGGAGTATTTCGATGAACGATGGAATCCAGTTTATCCACATCCCCTTCGGAAATCCCGACTGGCAGACACAGATTTGAAAGATTGCATGTTTTGCAATTGGCGCGTTCTTTTAATAATGAAATTATGCCGGACTCTTTTCTCATAGTTTTTGTCCAGATTATTTTGTACTGATTAAATTATGTTTCCCGCTGCTATTCTTGCCTAAATGTGACAAAAATACAATCAACAATGGTGCGGCCGGGAAATCCACCTCAAAATCGCTGTGATCCCTCCCGCCGGATTGCGATATTATTGACAATAAAGAACCCTCTCCGGGAGACAATTACCGATGAGCAACAATGACATACAACGTATTCCTGTGTGGAGCCATGCTTTGCGCATTGCCCACTGGGTGATGGCTGCTGCCGTTGTGGTGCTGATAGCGACAGGCTGGGGGATGGAGAGCAATCCACTGCCGGCATCCACCCTGCAGGATGATCACTTCCTGGCTGCCGCATTTCTCATCCCCGCCTTTCTGTTACGCATCTACCTGCTCTTTTTTGGCGCGGGCACGGATCATATCAGCGATTGTGAGCCTGACATGAACCGCCTGCGCAGCGCAGCGGCGGTTCTGAAATACTACTTCTCACTCGGCCGCAGCCCACTGCCCAACTGGTATGCGCATAATCCGCTGTGGGGACCGCTCTACCTGCTGCTGTTTCTGTTTTTGCTGATACAGATCCTCAGCGGAGCATTGCAGCAAAACCCTCCCTACCTTGGAATGATCAACCTGCATGATGTTCACGTCATCGGCGCCTATGTCATCACCACCTTTACCGTGGTTCATATCCTCGCTGTATTTCTGCATGATCTCGGAGGAAGCGGCTCTGACATCTCGGCGATGATCAACGGCCATCGGATTTTTATTCTCAAAAAACCCGTGACCGCACAGCAATCAGGCGACGTGCAGAGTGTCTCACTGGATGAACTGAGGAGCAGCCTGAAGAACAAAAAGAAGCATAGCAATGAACCGTAGGGTGTGGTTTTAAGATTGGGAGGAAAAGCGACAGCGCATCCACCAGGTCATTGCGAGGAGCCTCAGCGACACGGCAATCTTCTTGACTGCGTATTGAGAACAAAAAAACCGCCCTTGAGGGCGGCTTTAGGATGGTCTGCTGAAAAAAATCAGATATAGAGACAGATGTCACTCTCACCGGCAAAATCGAAGAAAGATGCTGCGCCAGCATATTCGATATCATCGATGAAATCACTGTGCTCAAATCCAAACAGATCAACTGTCATCTGACAGGCAATGAATTTCACCTCGGCTTCCAGACAAAGCTCACGCAATTCAGGAATCGTTGCAACGCCGTTATTTTTAATGGTCTGTTTCATCAACGCAGTGGCGACATTCTCATACCCGGGGATACCCGCCTGGATAATATTGGGAATATTCCAGTTGATGCCCTTGAACCAGTCAGGGCCAAAAGGCATCTTCATCGGCATGCCGGGATTTCCAAGCGGACTGACTTTCAGACCACCTAGATCCTTGCGCACCAACTGAAGACCATAAAAGGTAAAAAAGATTTCAACCTCATAGCCAAGTGCGGCGGCAGTCGATGCCAGAATGTATGGAGGATACGCCCAGTCAAGGGTACCCTTGGTTGCAATGATGGCTA
>JAUXDV010000304.1 GCA_030620735.1 Gammaproteobacteria bacterium | reverse complement strand
CGGTAGGAGAGAGATTTGGCAGTCGTTGAAAAAAGTGCGCTGGTGCACCACTCTGCAGCCGAGATGTTCCGGCTGGTCTATGCTGTCGCTGATTATCAGGATTTTTTACCCTGGTGCCGTTCATCCAGAATGGTCTCCGAAGACCGGGAAGGGTGTCAGATTTGCGGTGAAATCGAGGTTGCGCGCGCCGGCGTGGTGCAGGCATTCACAACCTGCAACCGCTATGTTGAGAATGAGTCGATGCAGATCGATCTGCAGGAGGGGCCTTTCACTCACCTGCACGGTATTTGGGAGTTTACGCCGCTCAGGGAGAATGCCAGCAAGATTGCGCTGCGTCTCGAGTTTGAATTTTCGGGTAAACTGATGACGATGGCGTTCGGCGCAGTGTTTGCGCATATTGCCAATTCGATGGTTGACTCATTTTGCAAAAGGGCTGAAGAGGTTTACGGTGGAAAATAATCTGATACATATTGAAGTCGCCCATGCGCTGGAGGGGCGGCAAATGATCCTGCCAGTGGAGGCGCAGCAGGGAATTACCGCCGCAGAGGCGATTGAACAGTCAGGCATACTGCAGGAGTTTGCCGATATCGACCTGGGAAAGAGCCGCCTGGGAATTTTCGGCAAAGTATCCAAAACGGATGCCGTGCTGCAGGATGGTGATCGCGTCGAGATCTACCGCCCGTTGATTGCCGACCCCAAAGAGGCGCGCAAAAAGCGTGCTGCAGAGGGAAAATCGTTGAAAAACCGCGCCCGCAAAACCCCGGCAAAAGCCTGAAATGTCCGTGACTCCATCTCACCCCGATGTCGTTGCCGCCATTGACCTTGGTTCCAACAGTTTCCACATGATCGTCGCGCGCCTGGACGGCTCCGGCACACTCTCGATTATCGACAGATTGCGTGAGCCGGTGCGGCTTGGCGGCGGTCTGACAAAAAAGGGCAAACTGCATCCTGCCGCCCGCAAACGCGGACTGGAGACGCTGCAGCGTTTCTCGCAGCGATTGCGGCCACTGCCGCCGGGTACGGTGCGCGTGGTGGGGACCAACACTCTGCGTGTGGCCTCAAATTCCGCCAGGTTTGTCGAAGATGCTGAAAAGCTGCTTGGTCATCCGATCGAAATCATCGCCGGTCGCGAAGAGGCGCGCCTGATCTACCTCGGTGTTGCCCATGGGCGGGAGATGCGGGAAGGCAAGCGCCTGGTGGTCGATATCGGCGGCGGCAGCACCGAACTGATTATTGGTGAAGGATTGCAAAGCCGCTTTCGCGAGAGTCTGTTGGCCGGCTGCGTCAGTTCCAGCAAGCGCTTTTTCAGTGATGGCGAGATTAGCCGCGAGCAGATGAAACGCGCCGTCATGGAGGCGCGTCTCACCATCTATCCGATAGCGAGCAGATTCTGGGCGGACAACTGGGAAGAGGCGATCGGCTGCTCCGGAACCATCAAAGCGATCCGCAATATTACCCATGCGCAGGGGTGGTGTGACAGCGGTGTGACACGTGAAAGCCTCTACCGGCTGCGTGATGCACTGATTAAAGCCGGGCATATCGACAGGCTGGAGCTGGAGATGCTGGAGGATGACCGCAAGCAGGTGCTTCCGGGAGGGCTGGCTGTTCTCATCGGCGTCTTCGAAACTCTCGATATCGATGAGATGCGCGTTTCGGAGCAGTCACTGCGCGAGGGCCTGCTGTACGACCTGGTGGGCAGAATCAACCACTCCGATGCCCGTGCTGCATCCGTCCAGTCAGCTGCAGGCCGCTGGAGTGTCGATCAGTTGCAGGCGCAGAGAGTCTCCGTGAGTGCTGACAGGTTATTTCAGGCAGCCAGGAAGTCGTGGCAGCTGGATGATGATGCCCGCGATCTGCTCTCGTGGGCATCGCAGCTGCATGAGATCGGACTTCAGGTTTCGCATGGCCAGTATCACAAACACGGTGCCTATATTCTCTTCAATGCCGACCTGCCTGGATTTTCACGCCAGGAGCAGGCGTTGCTGGCGACGCTGGTATTGAATCATCGCCGCAAGCTTCGCCGTGCTGCATTCGATGCGCTGGTGAAACGCCTGAGAAAACAGGGGAGACGCCTGTGCGTATTGCTGCGTCTGGCAGTGCTGCTGCATCGCGGCCGCACGGCGGACCAGGTCCCGGATGTTGGATTGAGGCTCTCCGGCAAACACATCAAGCTGCAGTTCCCCGACGGCTGGTTGTCACAGCATATGCTGACACAGGCCGATCTTGTGCGCGAGCAGGGTTATCTGAAAAAAGCAGGTTTCAAACTGGAGTTTAGTTGAGGAAAGTAAGCAGTCGTCAGTAGGCAGTAGGCAGCAAAAGAAAGAACCAAAAAACCAAAACCAAAAGGGTCAGAGTCGATTGAAATTCACTCATCCATTCGATTCTGACTTTTTGCGTTTTTTCAATCGACTCTGACCCTTTTGGTTTCAACTCAGTCCTATCCTATAATGAAACTGCGATTTCATGGGCCAACTCACCAACGAG
>JAUXDV010000098.1 GCA_030620735.1 Gammaproteobacteria bacterium | reverse complement strand
TCACTCATCACCACCTTTCCCTTTTTGGTTTTCTTAATTGCAGCCGTATTGAAATTTACAGCAAGCGCAGTGACGGGTGCGTCATAAGGGTTGTCAGTCTGGGAGCGCCCGTCGATGACCAGATTCGGCGCATAGTAGCTACCGTCGAGCACAATACCGCTGATCTGCTTCAGTCCCTTCTTCTTTAATGCAGAAACAACCAGCTCCATCTCTTCCGACACCATAAAAGGGTCGCCATACCCTTTGATCCACAGCCGCTTGTGCTTATCCATATAAAAGTCAGTGTGGAAACGATGCTTCAACCCCCAGCGCTCAATGGCGGCAAGGGCGGTCAACAATTTCATCGTGGATGCCGGAATTCTGGGCACGTCTGCGCGTTTGGAGATGCGGATTTTGCCATTCTCCTCCATGATCATGCTGGCTTTTGGCAAACTGGCCAGGGTATGCAGTGCATCAACCTGCTTTTTGTGTTTCTTTTTTGCCATGGCCGGCGTGGCAACCAGCGCAACCGTCAAAAACAGGGATATCACCGCATAGTTGAGTCTCATACTACTTCACTCCTTTAAAACAAGTTGGCAGTCATCAGTTGGCAGTTTGCAGCAAAAAAGAGTTGGCAGTTTCTGTTTTGTTAACTGCCAACTGCTTACTGCTTACTGCAAACTTTTTTTAAAAGTAATCCAGGAATATTCCTGCAAAGAGGGCCATTCCCACATAATTATTATTCAGAAAACCCTTGAAACAGGCGTCAGGATCACGTTCTCGAATCAACCACTGCTGATAGAGAAACAGCAGCGCTGCCGCGCCAACTCCAAGCCAGTACCAGCTTTCCCTGCCTGCAAGTAACCCGGCCCACAACAGCAACCCCAGCATCAGCAACTGCAACAGCCCGATGATCAGACGGTCAGCACTACCGAACAATATCGCCGTCGATTTGATGCCCACTTTCAGGTCGTCAATACGATCAACCATCGCATACATGGTGTCATAAATCAACGCCCAGATAACCGTCGCGGCAAACAGCACCCAGGCAACGGCCGGCACCTGGTTTTGCAACGCCGTGAACGCCATCGGAATCGCCCATCCAAACGCCATGCCAAGCACCAGCTGAGGCATGTGCGTGTAGCGCTTCATAAAGGGGTAGAGTGCGGCCAGAGTAACTGCCACGAAGGACATCAAAATGGTCTTGTTATTCAGCAGCAGCACCAGTAGAAATGCCAGCAGCGCCAGCAGTGCCGCCACCATCAGGGCTTCACGCGGCGATACCCGTCCGCTGGCAATCGGCCGCTGACTGGTGCGCTGCACATGCCCGTCCAGATTCCTGTCGGCATAGTCATTGATGGCGCATCCCGCCGAGCGCATGAGTGTCGTTCCTGCGATAAAAACAAGCACGATCCACCAGGATGGTTCTCCTTCACCGGCGATCCACAGCGCCCATAATCCCGGCCACAGCAGCAGCAGGATGCCAATCGGGCGATTCAGCCGAATCAACTCGCTGTAGAGTGACAGGCGTGATTGCGGGATTTCACTCATCGCTGTTTGTGTTCACACATTGCAGGCAGAAATATCTCATTAACTAACAAAGGCTTGCCGGCATAACAGAAGAGTGTGCGCCGACCCCAAAGCTCACTCCCTATCTCTTTCTCAACCTCTCTCATCGAGCTCATCGCCCACTGGTAGAGACGATGACTCGCCAGTAGTCTGGCATACTCGATCGCGCTACGCCTGGTTGTAGGATCGCTGAACAACAGTGCTCCGAGCGGCTTGCTGCCAAGACTCTGCAAATGGCTCGCCCTGCCGGTGAGACTGCTTTTCGGGATAAGAGTTCTGGCATAGACATGTGGAATTCCGTTGCACAGCAGCTCGACCTCCCGCACCATCACGTACTCACCAGCCCTGATGCCAAGCAGTCTCGATTCCGAAAGCAGCGGCGCCTTCCATCTCTCTCCTCTGACCCTGACCTCAAATTTACCGCTGCAGTGTTCGATCAGTCGTTGTGTCAATGAGCTGTTATCAGACAACCAGCCGTAAAGAGAGCGATCGGCGCAGGCGTAACGCAGTTGTGACTGAGGCATCCAGCGCGCATCAAAAACCGACATCACTCAGATTATTACAGGGTTTCTTTTCATATAAATATTATCGCATAGCCGCGACATCCCCACCTCATGCTAAAATGCAAATAATTCTTCAACCTCTCAGGAATCCCCGCATGTTTGGATTGATCCGCATTCTACTCCTACTGGTGATCATTGCCGCCGTCGCACTTCTGATCCGCCCCGATCTCATTGAAATGACCGGGTTAGCCGGCTCAAAACCGGTCCAAAGCGAGGAGAAAACAGCATCAGCTCCTGTTGCTGAGCAGCAGGTTTCTCAGCAGCTTTCGGAGAGTACAACGACTAGCGAAACGGATTCCCCGAAATCAGTAGCGCAAACGGTGAAGCAAACAGCAGAAAAATCGATAGAGAAAGCGGTAGAGAAAGCTCCGATTTCAGAAAGTACAGAACCTGAAGAGTCCGATGCGCCACAGGAGAGCACCACAACCGAGAGTGACGCTACGCAAGCGAACGCACTAGCGCATGATCCCGAAACACTCAAACAGAGTGATGCAGAATGGGGCTTCGACGGCTCTCAGGCTGCTGCTTCAGATCCACAGAGAACCCCGCCTGATGAGACATCCACTCCTCAGGAGGCTGACGCTGATACTGCCGCTGAAATCGATACTCCGCAACAGAACGCGCCTGGGCATGATCCCGAGTCACTGAAACAGAGCGCTGCAGAGTGGGGCTTCGACGGCTCTCAGGAGGCTGCCCCGGATGCAGATAATGCAGCGCCTGAGGCATCAGATACGCCTCAGGAGAGTGATACAGGGACAACAGACTCCACTCCGGATGAAGCGGCGTTGCGGCAAAGGGTTCAGGAGCTGCAGGCGTTGGCAGCCGATATTATCGATAATCCAGAATGAAAATAGTAGCGAGACATGAGTAGCGAGACATGAGTAGCGAGGAAGGGATAGGACTGAGTAACGAGTACTGAGGACTGAGTAACTACAACCAACCTCACGACTCAGTCCTCGCTACTATCTTTTAGGCGATGACGCGTGTCACCTTGATCACGGCCGGCAGCTTGCGCAGACTGCGTATGATCCGCGCAAGATGCCTGCGGTCTTTGACACTCAGCATAAACTCCTGCACGGAGGAGTGCCCATCGCTGTCGTCAGCATGCACACTCTCGATATTGGCGCCGCTTTCGGCCACGACAGTTGCGGTCTCAGCAAGCACGCCCGGTTTATTGTTGACCTCCATGCGCAGTTTCACCTGAAAATCGCCTCTGACATCCTCCTCCCACTGCACATCGATCCAGTTGTCACTGTAGCTGCGGTCGTTGGAGAGATTCAGACAGGATGAGTGATGGATCACGACGCCTTTTCCGGGATTGAAAGTACCTACAATCGGATCACCTGGAATCGGGCGGCAGCAATTTGCATACTTGACCACCATGCCCTCCGTGCCGGCGATCGCAACCCGCCGCAGAGACGACTGATCCTGTTGCTGCGACCTCCCTGCCAGTGCCACATCGTCGCCCAGCAACTGCCTGGCCACAAAACGCACCGGACGGTTTCCCAAACCAATGTCGCTCTGCAATGCATCCAGGTTCTCATAACCAAGCGCTGTGAACATCTGCTCAACCTGTTGTTGACCCAACTCCTGCAGCGTGGTGTTGTAGTGCTTCAGCTCACTGCTGAGCAGCTGTGCTCCAAGGTTGACCGCCTCCCTGTTCTGCAGCTGTTTGAGAAAACTCCTGATATTGGCGCGCGCCCTTGAAGTCGCCACGAACTCCAGCCACTTGGGATTGGGATGAACATTCGGCGAGACATGGATTTCGATGGTCATGCCATTGCGCAGCAGCGTCCGCAGTGCAACCATGCGCTTGTCAACCCGGGCAGCTACACAATGATTGCCGACATCCGTATGCACCGCGTAGGCAAAATCAAGCACGGTGGCGCCGCGAGGCAGCACCATGATTTTCCCCTTGGGTGTAAACACATAGACTTCGTCCGGAAAAAGATCGACTTTGACATGCTCGAGAAACTCAATCGAGGAGGCGGTATCCTCCTGCAAATCCGTCAAACTTTTCAGCCATTCACTGCTCGGGCCATCGATGCGTCCGCCCTCTTCACCATGCTTGTATCCCCAATGCGTAGCGATCCCCTCCTCCGCAAATCGATGCATCGCTTCGGTGCGAATCTGAACCTCGACAGGCGCCCCGTGCGGCCCAAATATAATGGTATGCAACGATTGGTAGCCGTTTGATTTGGGTATGGCGATATAATCCTTGAAATTACCAGGCTTGGGCTTGTAGAGATGATGCACGACTCCCAGCACCCGGTAGCAGTCATCGACTGACTGCACAATGATGCGAAATGCCAGCACGTCGGCAATATCGGCAAACCGCACCTTGCGATCAGCAATTTTGCGGTAGATGCTGTAGAGATTTTTCTCTCTGCCGAAGACCTCGGCTGGAATGTCTGTCTGCACCAGTTGACGACGCAGCGCGGTCAAAATGCCGGAGATAACCTTCTGCTGCTTGCCATGATGCTTGCGCACCTCACGCTGCAGAATCCTGTAGCGCCACGGCCAATGGGCTATAAATGCCAGATCCTGAAGCTCCTCGCAAATACGGTGAATCCCCAGACGTTTTGCGATGGGTGCATAGATCTCAAGTGTCTCTCTCGAAATGCGCCTGGCCTTGTCCGGCCGCATTACGCCCAGCGTGCGCATGTTGTGCAGACGATCCGCCAGTTTGATCAGCACCACGCGCACATCGCGGGTCATCGCGAGGATCATTTTTCGGAAACTGGCGGCAACCGCCTCTTCCCGGGAGCTGAAATCAAGATGCGTCAGCTTGGTCACACCATCGACCAGCCCGGCCACCTCTTCATCAAACATCTCCTCGATTTCGGCTTTCGCAGTCGGCGTATCCTCGATGACATCATGCATCATCGCCGCCATCAGACACTTATAGTCGAGCCGCATTCCCGCCAGAATATAAGCGACGGCTACCGGGTGATAGATATAGGGCTCGCCCGACATGCGTTTTTGATTGATGTGTGCATCAGCGCTGAAGAGATAGGCGCGATAGACCTCGCGAATCTGTTTGGTCGTCAGGTAGGACTCCAGATAGGCCAGCAGATCGCTCACCAGAAAACGCGGCTCGTCGCTCTTTTTTTCAGCTAACTGCATATCCAGTTGCCTGCCGGGTTGAGGTGAATTCTGCTGCGCCACGTCTGCGTAATTTTATCGTGAAGTAAAAAACATAGCATAGCACCTGACAAGCACATTGATAGCAATCTGTTTTTTCACTGATTTTCCTTCACCATGGAACACACGGACAACACGGAATTTGATTAGTTTTCTTTATTGTATTTCCGTGTATTCCGTGTGTTCCGTGGTTTCTCTATTTCCTGGTGAATTGTTTGGTGAAAAACAGACCGCGGATTGCAGCGATTCCCTGCGCGCCATTGCGCCATGCCTGCTGTGTGTCGTTTGCCTGCATACCGCCCAGCGCATAGAGGGGCAGTGTCGCCTGTGTGGCCATTTCTGAAAAATGATCCCATCCCAATGGCTGCGCCTGCGGGTGAGTTGCTGTTGGCTGGACCGGGGAGAGGGTCGCAAAATCGACGCCGATGGATGCCGCATGAGCAAGCTCCTGTTGTGTGTGACAGGAGGCGGCCAGCAGCTGTTGCCGGGGGAAATTCCTGCTGCGCATGGCGCGCAACTGACGGCCGTCGAGATGCAGACCGCAGCCGAGTCGTCTTGCCAGCGACTCGTCTTTCAGCATCAGTGTCGCTCCGTATGAGTGGCATAGCGCCATCACCCTTTCAGCAAGCGACGTAAGCTGTTCCTTGTCATAATCGGGAAGACGCAGCTGCAGCAGGCGAATCCCCTGTTGCAGGCTTGCTTCAAGTTGCTGCAGAAAAACGGATTCATCCTCGATCAGCGGCGGAGTAATCAGATAACGCGACGGCAGACGGATGGCTGTGACGATTGGCCTGTCCGCCGACGGCAAGTGGTAGTCATCTAGCTCCTCTGCCGCCACCCAGGCAATCTGCTGCCCCTCCATTCCATCTGCTGTTCCCCGCCACGCTTCGACGAGATGCACATCCAGAAACACCTCTTTTTCAGGGTAGCTGTGACTGATCTGGATCAGCGGCCGGTGGGTAAGTATCTCTACACCCAGCTCCTCGTTGATCTCACGCCGCAGCGCTGCGGCCAAGGATTCGCCGGCCTCCAGCTTGCCGCCGGGGAATTCCCACAAACCCGCGAGATGGGTTCCCTCGCGGCGGCGCGACAGCAGGATTTGTCCCTCTGCATTACGCAGCACGGCAACAGCGACATGGAGTGGGAATAGGGACGAGGACTGAGGAGTGAGGAGTGAGGGGGAAGACACAGGAGTGAGTAGTGAGTAGTGAGGTTGGTAGATTAATGGAAACTTTTTGATTATCCAACAGTCGTTTGTCTGGAAAATGAAAACAAGATAATTCCGTGTGGTGTGTGTTCCGTGGTTAAAAGAGATCTGGTGTGTTCCTTTCGTGTTTTTCGTGACTTTCGTGGTAAAAAAGAACTGGCGCTCAGGTGCGGTACTCTGCATTGATCTTGACGTAGTCGTAGGAGAGGTCGCAGGTGAGTATGGTGGCGTTCTGCTCGCCACGGCCCAGATCGACGCGGATGGTCAACTCGGATTGGTTCATGACCTGCTGTCCTGCCTCTTCACGATACTCGGGATCACGTCCGCCATGGGTGACGATGCAGAGATCGTCCAGCCAGATTCGCACCTTGTCGATCTCAAAGTCAGCGATTCCGGCGCGGCCCACTGCGGCAAGAATACGCCCCCAGTTGGGATCGCTGGCGAACAGTGCGGTCTTTACCAGTGGAGAGTGGGCGATGGTATAGGCGACATCTTTCGCCTCCTGCAGGGTTACCGCCGAATCAACCTGGATTTCAACCAGCTTGGTTGCGCCCTCGCCATCCCTGACAATCGCGCGGGCAAGCTCCATGCATACCTCCCTGACAGCGGAGAGAAACAGGGCGCTGTTGCCGCCATCGATAGTCACGCCGCCGGAGCCAGACGCCATCAGCACACAGGCGTCATTGGTCGAGGTATCGCCGTCGACGGTGATGGCGTTGAAACTTGGCTCTACGGCCTGCTGCAGGGCCGTTTGCAACAGCGCTTCCGGGACGCTTGCATCGGTGGCTACAAACGCCAGCATGGTCGCCATATCCGGGCGAATCATGCCCGAGCC
>JAUXDV010000140.1 GCA_030620735.1 Gammaproteobacteria bacterium | reverse complement strand
GTCAGTTCGCGGGAAGTCGAGCTTGCCATCGAACAGCAGGAGTGGTTTCAACGACTGGGCATGGAGGTGGATCAGCTGGGTGACGAGACCCTGGTGGTGCGTTCCATGCCGGTCTATTTGCAGGGCGCAGACCCGGAGAGACTGCTGCGTGATCTGTTGTCGGATCTGGCCATGCACGGCAGCAGTGAACGCATCCAGGAGACGATCAACGAAACCCTGGGTACGATGGCCTGCCATGGCTCGGTACGCGCCAACCGGCGTTTGAGCATCGAGGAGATGAATGCGCTGCTGCGGGATATGGAGCGCACCGAACGCAGCGGTCAGTGTAACCATGGCCGTCCCACATGGATGGCATTTGAACTTGCCGTGATGGATAAATGGTTCAGCCGCGGCGAATAGTCGGGCCGGCGATTTTTTTGATGGGGCCGACGGCCTCGGGGAAGACAGCTCTGGCGATAGAGCTGGTGCAGCAGTTTCCCTGTGACATCATCAGTGTCGACTCGGCGCTGGTCTATCGGGACATGAGTATCGGCACTGCCAAGCCAACAGCGCAGGAGTTGGCGGCGGCGCCGCATCGCCTGATTGATATCTGCGATCCTGATGAATCCTACTCGGCTGCGCGCTTTCGCAAGGATGCGCTGCATGAAATGGAACAGATATCCCGGCAGGGGCGTATTCCTCTACTCGTTGGCGGCACCATGCTCTATTTTCGTGCTCTGGAGCAGGGGTTGTCGCAGCTGCCGCAGGCCGATGCTGCGGTGCGTGAACGTCTGCTCGCACAGGCCCGAGAGCTGGGATGGCATGCGATGCACGATCGCCTTGCAACAATCGACCCGGCGGCTGCGGCGCGAATTCATCCCAATGATCCACAGCGCATCCAGCGCGCGCTGGAGGTGTATGAAATCAGCGGTAAACCGATGACAGAGCTGCAGCAAATGCATAGCAAGCCGACCCTGCCATACTCCGTCATCAAGCTGGTGCAGGCTCCCTGGTCACGTGAAACCCTGCGTGAGCGCATTGCACAGCGCTTCAACCTGATGCTGCAGCAGGGCTTTGAAAAGGAAGTTCGCGAATTAGTGAAGCGCTATGCATTGACGCCGGATCTACCCTCCATGCGCAGCGTCGGTTACCGGCAGATGCTGATGTACCTGCAGGGAGACTACAGCTACGGGGAGATGAGAGAGAAGGGGGTCATTGCCACCCGCCAACTGGCTAAACGTCAGCTGACATGGCTGAGAAAAGAACAGGATGCCGTTTGGTTGGAGCAGGGCGGTGATTCAGCAGCCACCATTATTAAGAAAGGAGTGAGTACTGAGTACTGAGTATGGGGACTTCGTCCTCAGTCCTCGCGACTCACGACACAGTCCTCTTTTTATTGCCACAGATCAATGCAATGGATCCAGCTTACAGGTATACTTATAAGCTATTCCCTAATAAAAGCAATAGCGGTGAAAATTATGGCAAAAGGGCAAACTTTACAAGATCCTTTCTTGAATGCACTCAGAAAGGAGCGCATTCCTGTCTCCATCTTCCTGGTAAACGGCATCAAGCTCCAGGGACAGATTGACTCATTTGACCAATTCGTGGTGCTGCTGAAAAATGCAGTCAATCAAATGGTCTACAAGCATGCCATCTCGACCATTGTGCCGGCAAGAAATGTCCGCCTGGCGCCACCTGATACTGCTGAGAGCAGTGATGCCCCCGATAGCGGCAATGTATAAATCTATCAAAAAACCACTCTGAACGAATTACGTGGAACTGTTTGAACGCCCCGGTGGTGGTGAGCGGGCTGTGCTGGTGTATGTTGCACTCCGGCAGCAGTCAGATGATGACGAGATTGCGGAGTTTGTTGATCTCGCCTGCTCCGCCGGGGCTACACCCATTGAAGTCATAACAACCAGCCGCTCATCTCCTGACCCACACACATTTATCGGCAGCGGCAAACTCGAAGAGATCAAACAGCTGCTCGAAGCGGAAAACGGTGAGCTGGTAATATTTGACAACCAGTTGTCGCCTGCGCAGGAGCGCAACATCGAACGCCTGCTCTCCTGCCGTGTGCTGGACCGCACCGGTCTGATTCTCGACATCTTTGCACAGCGGGCCCAATCCTTTGAAGGTAAACTCCAGGTTGAACTCGCACAACTGCGTCATTTGTCGACACGCCTGGTTCGCGGCTGGACACACCTTGAGCGTCAAAAAGGTGGTATTGGTTTGCGCGGCCCGGGTGAAACCCAGCTCGAAACAGACCGCCGCCTGATTGCCCAGCGTATTACCCGCATTCGCAATCGCCTGCTGAAGGTCGATTCCCAACGGGAGCTTGGCCGCAAGGCGCGTCGGCGCGCCGATATCCCAACGGCATCTCTTGTCGGCTATACCAATGCCGGCAAATCAACGCTATTCAATCATCTCACCAGTGCTGATGTCTATGCCCGGGATCAGCT
Source organism: Gammaproteobacteria bacterium (assembly GCA_030620735.1). Taxonomy (GTDB): domain Bacteria; phylum Pseudomonadota; class Gammaproteobacteria; order Chromatiales; family Chromatiaceae; genus Sva-25. The sequence continues at coordinate 3,009 of JAUXDV010000140.1, read as the reverse complement.
GTTTGCGACACTGGATCCAACACTGCGGAAACTGAATCTGCCGGGTAATTTGCCGGTGATACTGGTGGACACGGTCGGCTTCATCTCACGTCTGCCGCATGAACTGGTTGCCGCTTTTCGTTCAACACTGCAGGAGTCGATTGATGCGGCACTGCTGCTGCATGTGATCGATGCATCGAATCCGGCCCACGCCGAGCAGGTTGTGGAAGTGCAAAAAATTCTGCAGCAGATCGGGGCTGACAAAGTGCCGCAACTGGAAATCTACAACAAAATCGATGCGTTGGAGAAAGTGCTGCCGCGTATCGACAGGGATGACGAGGGGAGACCTCGGCGGGTGTGGATCTCAGCACAGCAGGAGCAAGGAATCGATCTGCTGATGTTGGCGCTCAAGGAGTTGCTGGGGACGGATCAGGTGACAGGGCAACTCACTCTGGATACAACCCAGGGAAAATTACGCGCAGCCCTTTATCGTGATGGCAGCATACAAAATGAAGAGGTGACGCAGGATGGTGGTTGGATCATGGAGATCTCCTTGCCGAAACGCAGCTATATGCAGTTATTGAAGACCTGGCCTGCTCTGAATGCAATCCATCCGGATAACAGCGAAACAAGCTGATCCTGAAACTACGCAAGAGTTTATCAATGTATGGTTCTTCAGGTTTTTTTAGGGGTAGTTGAAGCAAATCTTTATCTCTCGCAAAGACGCTGAGACGCAAAGGATTTTCTTGGCGGGCTTTGCGTCTTTGCGAGAGTACCCCGCATTTCCGAGCGAGTGTGGGGTATGGATAAAATTTTCTTTGCAATTGATTTCGACTAACTGTGTTATTTCATCCTTTTTCAGGCTAAAATCACAATCTTGTGTGATTTAATAAATATCACTGTATCTGCTCGGCATTTCATATTGAAGCGTCGCAGCAAGAGATGGTCGTCGTTGATTCATCTCAGCTACAGTTTCTATCAATGAGGAGTTTTTTATGGCCTGGAATGAACCGGGTGGTAACAATCGTGATCCCTGGGGTGGTGGCAACAAGCAGGACGGCCCGCCTGATCTCGATGAAGTACTGAAGAATCTGAAAGAGAAGTTTGGTGGACTCTTTGGCGGCAGTGGCCGTGGAGGGAACAAGAAGGACAGCAGTGGTTCCGGTGGAAATAGTGAACTTTCCGGAAAAGCGATCGCGGTTATAGCTGTTATCGCCATTGCTGTGTGGATTGCGACAGGCTTCTATATCGTGCAGCAGCAGGAGCGCGCTGTGGTGACGCGTTTTGGCGCCTTCTCCGAGGTGACAGATCCGGGTTTCCGCTGGCATCTTCCTTTTCCGATTGAGAAAAAGGAGATTGTCAATGTCGAAGAGGTCATGACATCTCCTTTGCATACGCAGATGCTGACAGAGGATCAGACCATCGTTGAAGTGAAAATGATGGTTCAATACCGTATCGGCGACGCCAAGACATTTCTGTTTCAGGTGAATAATCCCATCGGGACGCTGAAAAACTCCATTGAATCAGCTCTGCGTGCGATTGTTGGCCAGAATCCACTGGATAATGTCCTCACTAAAAATCGTCAGGGCGTCGCTACGGATGTGACAACAAGTCTTGAAGCGCTGATGGAAAAATACCAGACCGGAATCGACATCGTTGGTGTCAATATCGATGATGCCAAGCCGCCGGCTGAAGTTCAGGACGCATTCCATGATGTCAACAAGGCTGAAGAGGACAAGGAGCGCTATGTCAACCAGGCGCAAGCCTATGCGAACCAGATTATTCCAGAGGCGCGTGGTGAAGCAGCCAGGGTTGATCAGGGTGCCCAGGCCTATAAGGCTAAGAAAATTGCTGACTCTGAAGGTGAATCGCAGCGATTTCTCTCATTGCTGAGCGAGTATCAAAAGGCACCGGAAGTCACACGCCAGCGTCTCTATCTTGAGACCACGGAGCAGGTATTTTCCGGAACCAGCAAGATTGTCATGGATCCGGGAAGCGACAATGTCGTCAGCTATCTGCCGCTGGATCAATTGATGAAACGTCAAAAGAGTGAGGTGAAGGGTCAGCAGCAGATGTCAACACCTTCGCAGGAAAATTCAGAGTCCGTTTCCGCACCGGTGCAACGTGAAACCCGCCCGGGACGCTCTGTCAATAGAGAGAGGAGCGCGCGCTGATGAACACAGGAAAATTACGTTTGATCGGAATTGCCGCAGTCGTCATTCTGGTCGCTATCATGATGACGGCATTTACTGTTGATCAGCGTGAACTGGCGATCAAGAAACGCCTGGGTAAAATAGTGACTAGCAGTTATGAACCCGGCCTGCACTTCAGAATTCCGTTTGTTGAAGAGATTATCCGTTTCGACGGCCGCCTGCAGACGCTGGATGCACCCGCAAAAGAGTATCAGACCAAAGAGAAGAAATTCGTTGTTGTCGACTCTTTTGTAAAATGGCGGATCAAAGACGAACAGCGCTATTACCTGTCGACAAACGGTGACATGCTCAATGCATCCCGGCTGTTGTCGGCGCGTGTCAATACCGCATCCCGTGACGAGTTTGCAAAGCATCCGATTCAGGACGCGATCTCGGAGCAGCGTAAAGCCATCATGGCGGTGATTGCCGCCAATGTGGCGGAGAATTCGTCACAGCTGGGTATCGAGATTATCGATGTACGCGTCAAGAAGATCGATTTTCCGAAGAAGCTCAGTGAGGCCGTTTTCCGCCGTATGCGTACAGAGCGGGAGCGGCGCGCCAAGGAGCTGCGTGCTGAAGGCAAGGAGGCGGCATCGCGTATCCATGCGGGCGCAGATCGTGCGAAGATCGAGATCCTGGCAAACGCCTACCGCGATGCTGAAAAGGTGCGTGGTGAGGGTGATGCCAAATCAGCTGAAACCTATGCGGCGGCTTTCAACCAGGATGCCGAGTTCTACGCATTCTGGCGCAGCCTGCAATCCTATCTGAAGGCATTTGACAAAGGTGGAGACATCATGATGTTGAAACCGGATTCCTCTTTTTTGCGCTATCTGAACGA
>JAUXDV010000251.1 GCA_030620735.1 Gammaproteobacteria bacterium | reverse complement strand
AGAGTTACTGCTCTCCAGTGCGCTCTCATCATGCGTCGCAGGATGACTCTCCTTTTGTCGTATGGATCAAGATAGACACCGGCATGCACCGCATAGGTATACCTCCTGAAGAGAGCAGGTCTGCCATCGCAAAATTACGCATGTTGCCGAATGTCAAACTGGTTGGGGTCATGACCCACATGGCAAATGCCGACGATCGCGAGAGTGATTACACGCAACTGCAGCTGCAAAATTTTGAACCCTGTATTGATCCGGATTTACAAGTGAGCATTGCCAACTCGGCTTGCCTGCTGAACTGGCCGCAGACCCGCGTGGGATGGGTGCGCCCCGGCATCATGCTCTATGGCGCATCGCCTTTCAGCGACACCACTGCAGCCGATGAGGGACTGCAGGCAGTGATGACGCTGCGCACGCATCTGATTGCCGTGCATGAACTGAAAAAGGGTGATGCAGTCGGTTATGGCGGCGCATGGCTGTGCCCTGAGGATATGAGGATCGGCGTTGCAGCAATCGGTTATGGCGATGGCTATCCCCGGCATGCGCCGAACGGAACCCCGCTGCTCGTCGATGGCAAACGCGCTACACTTGCGGGACGGGTTTCGATGGATATGATCACCATCGATCTGCGTAATATCAGTCAGGCACGCGTCGGCTCCAGCGTGGTTCTGTGGGGCGAAGGCCTGCCGGTGGAGGAGGTCGCGACAGCTGCCGGCACAATCTCCTACGAGCTTTTCTGCCGCCTCACCGCACGCGTGAAGTTTCGCTATGAAGGCAAGGACCTGCTGAATCACCTGTAGGAGCGGCCTTCCGGCCGCGATTGATCTGTAGCCCGTAGGATGCTGCTGAGGCACGAAGCGCATCGATCGCGACAGATGCGCTTCGCAAGCTCAGCAGCATCCTACGTTTCGTCGTTTATCACAGGATCAATACCAATAAACTCAAGGAGACAATAAATGGCCAAAGCAAAAATCCAATACAGCTGCCAGCAATGCGGAGCCGTGTTTCACAAATGGTCGGGACAGTGCGGCGATTGCAAGGCATGGAACAGCCTGCAGGAGTCAGTCATCTCCACAGGGGGCACCCGCAAGATTGGCTACGCCGGAGAAAATACAGGCAGTCAAATCTGCAACCTGACCGATATCACAGCAGAGCAGGCGGTGCGCCTGCCCAGCGGCATCAGTGAACTGGATCGTGTCCTCGGCGCCGGTTTTGTCGAGGGTTCGGTAGTGCTGATCGGCGGGGATCCAGGGATCGGCAAATCGACACTGTTGACACAAACCATGGCGAATCTGTCGCAGCAGGTCGCCACACTCTATATCAGCGGTGAGGAGTCAGCCGACCAGATCAGCCTGCGCGCCGCACGCCTGGATCTGCCGGTCGAGCATCTGCGCCTGCTGACAGAGACCTCGGTGGAACGCATCCTGGCGCTTGCAGCAAATGAAAAGCCGAAGGTGATGGTGGTTGACTCCATCCAGACCATGTACACGGAGCAGCTGCAGTCAGCGCCGGGCGGCGTTGCGCAGGTGCGCGAATCAACAGCGCTGCTGGTGCGTTTCGCCAAACACACCGGCACAACGGTGATTCTGGTTGGCCACGTCACCAAAGACGGAACTCTTGCCGGCCCCCGTGTGCTCGAGCACATGGTGGATACCGTGCTCTATTTTGAAGGCGAAGCCGACAGCCAGTTCCGGCTCATCCGCACCATGAAAAACCGCTTCGGCGCAGTCAATGAGCTGGGTCTGTTTGCCATGACCGACAAGGGCCTAAAAGCAGTTTCCAACCCCTCGGCAATTTTTTTGTCGCGCCACTCAGAGCCTGTCAGCGGCAGCGCCATCCTTGTGACGCGTGAAGGCAGCCGCCCGCTGCTGGTCGAAGCCCAGGCGCTGGTCGATTCCAGTCCGCTCGCCAATCCCCGGCGGGTGACCCTCGGGCTGGAGCAGAATCGTCTTTCGATGCTGCTGGCAGTGCTGCACCGCCATGCCGGCATTGCCATGTATGACCAGGATGTCTACGTCAACGTGGTCGGCGGTGTGCGCATCACCGAGACTGCCGCCGATCTGCCGGTGTTGATGGCGGTGATCTCCAGCCTGCGTGACAAGCCGCTGCCAGTCGATCTTGCCGCATTCGGCGAAGTGGGATTATCCGGTGAGATACGCCCGGTTCCCAGCGGTCAGGAACGCATCAGGGAGGCGGTCAAACACGGTTTTCAGACAATCGTCGTACCCAGGGCAAACCGTCCCAGAGAAGAGATCGACGGGGTGCAGATCATCCCCGTCAGGAGACTCTCGGAAGTGCTCGATATTTTTGCGTAGAGTGGCGCTTGCAAAACCCCGTCATCCGGCGCCTCACAAATCCCCAATTTGTATGATCTCTAAATCCTCCACTTGATTCCATCTCCGGTCATTGGTCAATACATAGTCAGCGCCAGCGGCCAGGGCTGTTCCCAGCTGAATGGCATCAGGTGTTCTCAAACCATAGATTGCGCGTAAATGTACAACCTCATCGGCGATGCTCATGTCCAGAGGGAGAAGCGTAAGATTATCGGAATAACTGAAGTACTCGCGATATTTGCGGGCCAATGGACGATTACCCTGACGTACGGGATGGGTGGTTATTTCGATGTAAGTGATAATGGAAGTGATTACCTGCGCATTACAACTATAGACTTGATCGAAAAATGTCTGCATGGCGGGCAGATAATCGGGGTGATTTTCGAAAAAATAGATAAAAGGGGATGTATCAACGAATATGATATCCCCATCACGGAGCTTCAACCCCATTCATCACGCTCCTGCCGAACATATTCCATGACATCGATCTCTTTCCAGCTATCGGCGCCCAGTCCCGCAGCTTTGCGAAAGTCAAGTTTGTGACAAGCCGGCTTGTCTCTTTTTTGAATTGGAGAGAGGCGCGCCAGAGGTTTTCCAGCGCGTTCAATAATAATCTCCTCATGTAGCAGGGTGACGCGATTTAGCAATTCGCCCAGTTTTTGACGGGCTTCGACAGCAGTTACCTTGGTTTGCATCTTCGTGCCAGTATGATCATAATGATTGATATGATTATGCTGTATTTACAGAGAAATGGCAATGCTGGAAATATCGACAGCTATCGCTTCCTGTACAGCTCAAGCTGGAAAAACCACTCTTTCAGCAGCAAAATACTGCATAATCAGTGGATTGCCGTGGTCCTACCGAATATCTTCGCTGAGTATGTCTCGGTGTATGACTTCAAGCGCTCGATCGAGGATGGTGCGACTCTCCCTTTGTATTATTTGAACCGCGGTGAAACGCTGGAGGGAGAGC